>JALSSH010000438.1 GCA_026984385.1 Ardenticatenia bacterium
CGCGCTGAGGACTGGCTGCGCCAGTCCTGCGGGCGGCGCGCCCAGCGCGCGCTCGCCGCAAACGTCAGGCTGCCGGTGAACGTGCGCTCCGCGAGGCGCGCGACAGCGCGGCTCGCGGGGGGTGCAGGGGGCGAATGCCCCCTGCTGGGGGTGCGGGGGCAACGCTCCTGCGAACTCACTCCGCCCCAAAATCCGAATGTGCCCCGACAGGATAAGCGTGGAGATAGCGGTCGTGACCGGCCAGGTTCGGGGGAGCGAGTGCGTCTTCGTCCAACGCCAAAGCGGGCGGCAGCTCCAACGCCGCGAGCAACGCGCTTTCTTCGGCAGTGTAACACGTGATCAACAACACGCCCCCCGCCGCCAAAAGCGCGAGCAAGCGTGGCAGCGCCACCGCCCACATTGCCTTGTCGCGGAAAATATCCGGATGGCGCACCAACACCAAGCCGAAACGCGCGCGAAAAATACGCGGCGCGTCGCGCGCGTCCGCACACACCAAGCGCAACGCTGGATCGCTTTGCCGCGCGCGGCGCAAGGCCGCCTCGTCGCGGTCCAGGCCGTAGAGCGTCCACCCCTCGCGCGCCTGACGCAAAGCCGCTGCCGCCGGATAGTCCCCACAACCCACGTTCAACACACGTGGCGGCAGTCCCTCGGTTGGGAACTGGGTCAGAACGCTGCGCAAACGGGAAGAAAAAAACACCATCGCGGCGGTCAGGAAATGTGTCCGAAGTCGTCCAGCAGGTGGGGGTTGTGTGTACGCTCGTAGCCGATGGTGGTGTTTTCCATGTGCCCGGGCGCCACCGTGAAGTCGTCCCCCAGCGGCAAAAGCTGCGTGCGGATCGAGTGCATCAGCGTTTCATAGTCCCCGCCGGGCAAATCCGCCCGCCCGATGCTGCCCCGAAAAAGACAATCTCCGCTGAAAACCATCCGTCGCTCTTGCAACACATAGCTCACATGCCCGGGCGAGTGCCCCGGCGTGTGCAACACCTCCAGCGCGATCCCCCCCACCGTGATCGTCTCGCCCGCCTCCACAAAGTGCGTCACCTCTGCCGGAGGCGACGCGGAAACGCCCATCCATTCGCGCACTTGCGAAACCAACGCACGGATCAGCGGAAGATCGGCGCGGTGGGCGTAAAAAGGCGCGTCGGTTTCTCTTTGCAACGGCCCGCTCGCCAACACATGGTCAAAATGCCCGTGCGTCGCCAAAATCGTGCGAATTGTCCAGCCGTGTTCGCGCGCCGTCTGCACCAGCAGCTCGGCGTGATCTGCCGGGTCGATCACCAGCGCCTCGCCACTTTGCGGGTCGCCGAGAATGTAGCTGTTGGTTTGCAAAGGGCCTAGCGTCAGTTTCAACACCTCAACGCTCATTGCTCCGTGTGCTCCCTGTTGTTGTTCCTCGCCTCGATGTGGCAATCCTAAACCTTTTTGGCTGCGCGCGCCATGCGCCCCGCCGCACATACTCCCACCCACAAGTAACCATTTGCGCCCTGCAGGGTTATACCAGGGAGAACCGAGCATCTTATCCCAATTACGGTATAATCGCTCGGCGTGCAAACGTCATGCCGAGGCGTGAGGACAACGCCTGCTACAAGATAAAAGCGGAGGAAAATTCAGTGGAACTCAAACGTGTGGTTGTCACCGGCCTGGGCGCTATTTGCCCGATTGGCAACTCACCGCAAGAAGCCTGGGAAAACGCCGTCAAGGGAGTTTCCGGCGTTGTGTCCATTCCGGAATTCGCCGAAAAGGGGCTAAAGGTCACCTTTGGCGCGCCTGTGAAAAACTACGACCCCAAGGATCACTTCTCTCGCCGTGACCTGCGCCGCACCGATCCGGTTACGCAAATGGCGCTTTATGCCAGCCGCCAAGCGTGGGAAGATTCCGGGTTGGACTTGGCCCAAGAAGACCCCTACGATATCGGCGTGCTCATCGGCACAGGCATCGGCGGCTTTCAATCGCTTTTTGCAGGCATCGAAAAGTATATGCGCGAAGGCCATAGCACGGTCAGCCCGCTGTTGCTGCCGATGATGTTGCCGGACAGCCCCTCCGGCAAGGTGGCGATTGACTTTAAGCTGCGCGGGCCGAATATGGCGATCTCCACCGCCTGCGCCACCGGCAACAACAGCATCGGCGAGGCTTACGAGATGATCCGACGCGGCGCGGCCAAAGCCATGCTCGCCGGTTCGTCGGAGGTGGCGCTGGTAGAGCTGACCGTCGCCACGCTTTCCAACATGAAGGCCCTTTCTCGCCGCAACGACGACCCCGCTCACGCCTCCCGCCCCTTTGACCGCGACCGCGACGGTTTCGTGGTCGGCGAGGGCGCAGCCGTGTTGATCCTGGAGGAGCTGGAGCACGCCAAAGCGCGCGGCGCGCACATCTACGCCGAGCTGAGCGGCTACGGCAGCACCTGCGACGCCTTCCACGTCACCGCCCCGCTGGAAAACGGCGAGGGCGCGCAGGCCGCGATGCGCTTTGCGTTGCGCTCGGCGGGGTTGCGCCCGGAAGACATCGGCTACATCAACGCGCACGGCACAAGCACCCAGCTCAACGACGTGAGCGAGACGCGCGCCATCAAAGCGGTTTTCGGCCCGCACGCCTACAACGTGCCGATCAGCTCCACCAAGTCCATGACCGGCCACCTGATGGGCGCGGCAGGGGGCGTGGAAGCTGTCTTCAGCATCAAGGCGCTGGAAAATCAATTCGTCCCGCCCACCATCAACCTGGAAAATCCCGATCCGGAATGCGACTTGAACTACACGCCCAACGTCGGCGTTGCGGCGGAAATCCGCCACGTGATGAGCAACTCGTTCGGCTTCGGTGGGCACAACGCCGTTTTGATCTTCAGCGCCTATGAGGACTAGCGCAGTGCGCCTTGCACAGGGCAGGCCTCCGCTGCGTAGAAAGCAGCACATATTATGAGCGATAGCAACGACCGTTCATCACATCGGCTCTACCCGGGGCGCGTGCTGGCCGGTCAAAAGCCGCGCCCGCCCCGCTATGCGCATATCGTTGGCTGGGGTATGGAAGTGCCCGAGCAGGTGCTCACCAACCGCGACCTGGAAGCGATTGTGGACACCAACGACGAGTGGATCACCACGCGCACGGGCATCAAAGAGCGACGCATCGCCGCACAACACGAAACCACCACCACGCTCGCCACACGCGCCGCCCAAAAAGCGCTGGACGTGGCCGACATCCTGCCCAGCGAGCTGGATTTGATCATCGTGGCGACCGCCACGCCCGAGCACATCTTCCCCAGCACCGCCAGCTTGGTCCAAGATCGGCTCGGCGCGACCAACGCCGGCGCGTTTGACCTCAGCGCGGCGTGCTCCGGCTTTGTTTACGCGCTGGACGTGGCCGCCAGCAAAATCCGCACCGGTTCGGTCAACACCGTGCTGGTTATCGGCGCAGAAACGCTCAGCCGCGTGGTGGACTGGGCGGACAGGGGCACGTGCATTCTCTTCGGCGACGGCGCGGGGGCAGTCGTGTTGGAAGGCAGCAGCGTTCCGGGCGGCATCCTGAGCAGCGTCCTTCGCTCGGACGGCACAGGCTGGGATTTGCTCACCCTGCCCACCGTCAGCAGCCGCGATACCTACCTCCAAGACGGCCAGCACGAAATGCACCGCATCTACATGGACGGGCGCGGCGTCTTTCGCTTCGCCACGCGCGTGATCGGGGAAAGCATCAAAGAGGCGTTGGAACAAGTGGGCTTGCAACCCGACGACCTGGACTTGGTCATCCCGCACCAAGCCAACCAACGCATCATTGTTTACGCCGCCAAGACGCTCAAAATCCCCGAGGAGCGCGTCTATAGCAACGTGGCGCGCTACGGCAACACCTCGGCGGCCTCGATCCCGATTGCGCTGGCCGAAGCCGCCGCCGAAGGGCGGATCAAGGCCGGCGACATTGTGGCGTTCGTGGGCTTCGGCGGGGGGTTGACTTGGGCGGCGATGGTCGTGGAGTGGACGGCTGTCCCGAGCAAACAAGCCTACACGCTGACGCGCGGGCGACGCAAAGGAGAATACGCGCTTGCCAGCGTGCGGCGGTCTGTGGTGCGTTGGTGGCGACGGCTGATGTTGCTTTCGCCCACCACGTGGATCGTGGCGGCGCGGCGAGTGCTCACGCAGCAACGCGCCCAGTTCCGCGAACGCCGCTCGGAGTTGCGCGAGCGGGCGCAGCGCGTGATGGAACGCGAAGGGCGCTCCAAGTCCGACCGTTCCGCCGATGCCGAGCCTTCCGACAAGGAGGCACGCGAGTAACGCTGGCGAGGGATGCAGGGGTCTTGCGACCCCTGCTGAGAGTACGGGGGCGAAGCTCCCGCTACCCGCGCACCACGCGCACAAAACGCCGTTTGCCCACTTGCAACACGGCGGGCAATTGCTCCAACTTCACCAGCGCCTCAAAGTCGCTCACCTTCTCGCCGTTCAGACGCACGCCCCCGCCCTTGATCTGGCGTTTGGCGTCGCCTTTGCTGCGCGTTAGCCCGGCAGCGGCCAGAATGTCCACCACGCGCGTATCGGCCTCGATGGCGTACTCCGGCATATCCTCCGGCAGCCCTTGCCCCTGGATGACACGCTCGAAGTGCGCTTGGGCGCGGCGCGCGCCTTCTTCGCCGTAAAATTCGGCCACCACGCGGAACGCCAGCGCCTTCTTGACGCCCATCGGGTCTTCGGCCATGCGCTGCTCTAGCTCCTTGAGCTGCTCGGGCGTGTACGCAAAAAGCAGCTTGTGGTAGATCGGCATCGCTTTGTCCGGCACGCTCATCACCTTGCCGTACATATCCTCGGCGGTGGTCATCAGCGGGATATGGTTGCCCAGGCTTTTGCTCATCTTCTTTTCGCCGTCGGTGCCCGGCAAGCTCTCGCCCATGATCACCGCGATCAGCGGCGGTTGACCGAGCGCCTGTTGCAATTTGCGCCCCGCCACCAAAATATTGAAGAGCTGATCTTGCCCGCCGACCTGAACGTCGGTGCGCAGCGCGACCGCGTCGTAGGCCTGCATCAGCGAATAGAACATCTCGTGCAAATAGATCGGCTGACCGGCTTCTAGGCGCTTGGCGAAGTTTTCGCGCGTCAGGAACTGTTGCACGGTGAAGTTTTGCGCCAGCCGAATAATGTCGCGGAAGTCCAGCTTGGCGAGCCATTCGTCGTTGCGGCGCACGATGGTTTTTTCCGGATCGAGGATTTTGAACGCCTGCTCTTGGTAGGTGCGGGCGTGTTCTTCCACTTGCTCCGGCGTGAGCTGAGCGCGCGTCTTGTCCACGTCCGAAGGGTCGCCGATCAAGCTGGTGAATGTGCCGATCAAGAAGGTGACTTCGTGGCCGAAGTCTTGGAACTGGCGCAATTTGCGCATGGTGATCGTGTGCCCCAAGTGCAAATCCGGCTTACGGGGGTCGTACCCACAATAGACCCGCAGGGGGCGCCCTTCCTTTTCCGCCTGGAGCAGGCGTTCGCGCAGTTCTTCGGTCATGCGCTCTTTGATCTGGGGGTCACCGTATTCAGTGCCCGCCATCAAGATTTCGACTTGTTCGTCAATGCGGCTCATCGGAGCGTATCCTTTCGTGCGATACCGTCTACGGGCGCGGTCTGCGGACGGGGACAATCATAGCACAAGGGGGGCACATCGTGCAGGCACAAAATCAAGCCTTCATTCGTCCCCCAAGCCCTCTAGACGCGCCAGCCAATGGGCAAAGTGCTGGCATTTTTCGCGGATCGCCTCCAAACCGATGCGCTCAACGATACGAGGGCCATCAATTTTCTTGTTATAACTGGGAAAATGGCTTTGGATGCGCGCGGCGGGATGCGTTTTGCGCCCCTCATTAATCTCTTCTGGAGCGCGCCCTCGCAGCTCACGCATGAATGTCTCCGTTTCTTTTAACGTCGCGGAAGGAATAGCTTGGCCGATAACCTCTGGACGTGTGAGCAGCAACGCCTCGAATTCATGCAGCATGAAAAATGGCCAAAAGCGCCGATGTCCAATATCTTTGGCGAAAGCGGCTTCCAGGTGTTCCACACGTTGATACGGTGAGCTGCTCGGCAAATCGCCCTGGCCCGGAAAGTCCTTAGGGAGAGCGTAGAAGTCAATCATGGTCGTGACGAGTGCCGCGCTTCTGTCGTTCAGCAAACGCAAAATGTCCCGCTTGGTTTTGGCGTAGGATGTCACCCCGCCTTTGAAATGCTTCCCCTGTTTGGTTCGCTTTGTGACTGCCAGGGTCGGTTCAAGGTAAACGCCACGCGCTGCGAGATGCGGCCCAAGTACATTCCGAACAAAAATCTCCTCGGTTTGCCCCTCCACATAAATCAAAACTTTTGTCATCGCTTCGGGCGGCCTCCCAACAAGTTCTTTTCCCATAGATCGCCGACGGCGTACTCGTCCAACCAGGCCTCGACCTCTTCGGAAGTGAAACGACGGAAAAGTGTCTCGCCGCCTTCGCGTTCCACCACCACAATATCCTCGGGGGCGAACTGATTAACCAGTGTCACAGACTGCGTAGCTAAGATAACCTGGGTGTGCCTAGAAGCCATGCGCACCATCTCCGCCAACAAGGTGATCGCGGCAGGATGCAACCCCAGCTCTGGCTCATCAAGCACAAGGGTCGCGGGCAACTGTTCGGGGGGTTGTAGAAAAAGCGTCGCCAAACACATAAACCGCAGCGTGCCATCAGAAAGCGCCTGGGGGCCAAAGGTGATGTCCGTACCGCGTTCCTGCCATTCCAAGCGAATGGTATCCGGGTTAAAAGGAGAAGGGCGCAACACGAAATCGCCGAAGAAAGGGGCGATCATGCGCACATTTTCTACAATGCGCTGATAGTATTTCGGCTGAGTTTGTTGCAAGAGGAAAAGATAAGCGGCCAAGTTAGAGGCGTCCGGGCGCAAAAACTGATTATCATGCAAATCCCCAAATTGTTTGACCTTGGCCGCCTCGCTGGTGTCGTGAAAATGGTAAACCTGCCAGGAGCGCAAAGCGTGCAACGTGTGGCGTGCAATTGGGTTATGTTGTGCCCACTCCGGCAATAACGTTTCTGGGTGAACATCCCCCAAAGTCTCATCATACGGGCGGTTATATCGGCTGCGATCATGGAAAAAGACGCGCTCTTCTCCAAAGACCAACGTCCCCTCCGCTGTGGGAATAAGCTCGCACTGATAGCCATTCGCGTAGCGTCCTTCGCCTTTGGCAAACACCAGCTCGATCCACAATCGCTCGGTGGTTTTGCGCCCATAGTGCAATATCTGGTCTGCCCAACCGGCTTGCGCAACGTAGCGCTGCAAGCCTTCGTTCATCATGCGGTTGACCAAATGAAACAACCCCACAAAGTTAGACTTGCCCGCGCCGTTCGCCCCAATCAAAACGTTGATCGGACGAATTTCGAGTTCCGCCTCCCGGAAAGACTTAAAACCCCGTAAAGTCACCCGTTCCAAGCGAAACGATGAGCCTTGGAGCGTCATTTACCTTGCCTCCTGTGTGTTTGGAGACTTCCGTAACGGAATTATATACCGTTATCGAAAACATAGGGCTTGCCGTTCGTTGCTACGCCTCACCCATCATTGCCAAGCGCCCCTCGCTTCACTATAATCACGCCAGCGTTAACCCAATCTCGACCCTAGACTAGAGAGTGCACCTTATGAAAAATTGGACCAGCGCCGAAGTGCGCGAGGCTTTCTTGCAATATTTCGAGCGGCACGGGCACAAGCGCGTCCCTTCTTCCTCGCTTGTGCCGGGCAACGACCCGACGCTGCTTTTCACCAACGCGGGCATGGTGCAGTTCAAAGATGTGTTCCTGGGGCTGGACAAACGTCCCTACACCCGCGCCACCACCGCCCAAAAGTGTATGCGCGTCAGCGGCAAACATAACGACTTGGAAAACGTCGGCCCCTCTCCGCGTCATCACACCTTCTTCGAGATGATGGGCAACTTCAGCTTTGGCGACTACTTCAAGCGTGAGGCGATCCAGTTTGCTTACGAGTTGCTAACCGACGTTTACGGCATTCCGCCGCAGCGCTTGGTTTATACGGTCTACGAAAACGACGAGGAGGCTTACCGCGCCTGGGTGGAAGAAGTCGGCGTGCCCGCGCACCGTGTGGCGCGCATGGGGCCGAAGACGAACTTCTGGCAAATGGCCGAAACCGGCCCTTGCGGCCCCACCAGCGAAATCCACTACGACTTGCGCCCGGAGGAGGGCGAAGAGTCCATCATCGCGCAACTCCAAGCCGAAGACGATCGCTTCTTAGAAATTTGGAATCTCGTCTTCATGCAATACAACCGCACCCAGCCCGACCCGCAACACAGCGGCCAGTGGGACGAGCCATTGCCCGCCACCGGCGTAGACACCGGCGCGGGGTTGGAGCGGCTGGTGAGCGTGTTGCAAGGCGTGCGCGCCAACTACGAAACCGACCTTTTCATGCCGATCATCCGCCGCGTGCAAGAGATGACCGGCCACAGCGACGAAGAGCGCGACGCCAACATCGTGCCCTACCGCGTGATCGCCGACCATATGCGCGCGGCCACCTTTCTGATCGCGGATGGCGTGCGCCCGGGCGCCACCGGACGCGATTATGTCTGCCGCATGGTCATTCGGCGGGCGGTGCGCTTCGGGACAAAGCTCGGCTTTGAAGAGCCGTTTTTGGCCGACGTGGCCGACGCGGTGATCGGCGTGATGGGCGAGGCGTATCCGGAGATCGTGGAGGCGCGCGAAACCATCCGCCGCACGCTGACCCACGAAGAGGTGCGCTTCCGCCGCGCGATGGACCGCGCTTTGGCGGAGCTGGACGCCATGCTGGACGATCTGGCGCACCAGGTGCAAAGCTATTTGCGTGAAGTGCTCGAACCGATCTTGGGCGAAGGCACGCCCCAAGCTCCTTTGCCTGAGGGCGGCAACAACGGCGGCCAGCTCAACGCGCAATTGCAACAAGTTGACCGCATGATCGCGGATTCCGGCGTGCACGGCGCGTTAGAAACGGCGCTGCAGCGCATCGGCTTTGACCTCAAGCTCAGCGACGTGATCGAGGCGTTGCCGTTGGATAGCGAAACGCGCGAAACCCTTTTGATGATGGGACAATTGCCCGGGGAACTCGCTTTCCGTTTGCACGCGGAAAAGGGGCTGCCGCTGGAAATTACGCGCGATGTGGCGCGCGAACGCGGCTTTACGGTGGACGAGGTCGGCTTCCGCGCCGCGCAACGTGAGCATGAGGCGGTCAGTCGCGGCAAAGACGGCGGCGCGTTCGGCCAGATCGAGATGGGCGAGACGTATCGGCAGGTGCTGGCCGATTTGCGCGCGGTGGGCGCGTTGGATGAGGAGGGCGTGC
>JALSSH010000439.1 GCA_026984385.1 Ardenticatenia bacterium
ACGGGCACTTTGAAAATGCTCGCCAGTTGAAAGGGCCGATCCGCGTTCAGCGCGGCGATCACGCGCTCGTCGGCGCAATCCATCACCGCCACGCCCAGCGCGTGGTCGGGCGCGTCGGCGGCGATTCGTTCGAGTTCGGCCTGCAAGTTCACGTTTCCACCTCCAAGCGGCGCAAATCTGCCCACGTTTCCCGTCGGCGCACCACGCGCCAGCGCGCCCCTTCGACCAGCACCTCGGGCGGGCGGGGGCGCATGTTGTAATTCGAGGCCATGACCATCCCGTAAGCGCCCGCCACCAGCACGGCCAAGCCGTCGCCCGCGCGCAAGGGCGGCAGCGGCGCGTCTTGGCTGAGTACGTCCGTGCTTTCGCAGACCGGCCCCACCACCGCCGCCGCCTCCGTCGCCTTCTCGGAGCGACGCAGCGGCACAATCGGATGCTGCGCGCCGTAAAGCGCCGGACGCAACAGCTCGGCCATGCTGCCGTCGGTGACCACAAAGCGCCGTCCGCCCTGCCGCTTGACGCGGATCACGCTCACCAGCAGCGCGCCCGCGTCCGCCACCACCGAGCGCCCGGGTTCGAGCTTGACACGCCAGCCGCGCAGCAACGGGGCGAGCGCGTCGGCGAAGTCTTGCGGCGTGGGGAGCGGCGCGTCGGCGCGATAGGGTACGGGGATACCCCCGCCGACGTTCAGCACGCGCACGTCCGCATACGGCGCGGCCAGCGCTTGCGCGGCGCGCACCGCCTGGACCGTTTCCGCCACGTCCGCCAGTTGGCTGCCGATGTGGATATGCAGCCCGCCGATGTGCACATGCGGGTAGGCGGCGCGCTCGGCCAGCAGCTCGGCGACCACTTCCGCCGCCATGCCGAACTTGGCGCCCAGATGTCCGGTGGCGATGTGCGCGTGGGTTTGCGCACGGATGCCCGGGTTGAGCCGCAAGGCGACGTTGGGACGCACGCCGCGCTCGCCCGCCAGCCGATCCAGGGTGCGCAGCTCGTCGCGGCTTTCCACGTTGAACCATCCCACGCCCACGTCCAGCGCATACGCCAGCTCGGCGGGGGTTTTGCCGACGCCCGCGAAAACGATCCGCTGTGGGGGAAAGCCCGCGTAAATTGCGCGCTCGATCTCCCCACCGCTGACCGCGTCCGCGCCCAAATCCAAGCTGTGCAACAAGCGCAACAGCGCGAGATTGGCGTTGGCCTTCAAGCTGTAGTGTAACGTCGCGCCGAGCGGGGCAAAGGCTGCCCGCACACGCTCCACGTTGGCCCGCATGCGCTCCGCGCTGTAAACGTAAAGCGGCGTGCCGACCGCCTCGGCCAGCTCGGTGAGCGGCACGTCGGCGCAGTGCAACACGTCCGCGCGATAGGAAAAAGCCTCACTCACGTTCGCACACTCCTAACCCGGGCGCGTTCGGCAAGCGTAAATACCCTGCTTGCAGCTCCACGCCGCGAAACGGATCGTTGGTCACCAGCGCGTTGCCGTCCAAATCCGCGTAGTCGGCCAGCGGGGCCAGATGCGCCGCCGCCGTGACCGCGACCGCGCTTTCCACCATGCAGCCGAGCAGCACGCGCATCCCCAGCGCGCGCGCCAGCGCGATCATCTGCCGCGCGGCGCGCAGCCCGCCGCACTTGGCGAGCTTGACGTTGACGCCATCGACCAAGCCCGCCAGCGGCAACAAACTTTCCACGCCTTGCACGCTCTCGTCGGCGATCAGGGGCGGATGTTCGTCGGGCAGCGCGGCGCGCAGCTCCCGCCAGCCGTCC
The DNA here is from genome assembly GCA_026984385.1 of Ardenticatenia bacterium. Classification (GTDB taxonomy): domain Bacteria; phylum Chloroflexota; class Anaerolineae; order Aggregatilineales; family Aggregatilineaceae; genus JALSSH01. Next base: position 1,762 of record JALSSH010000439.1, read on the forward strand.
AAATCGTCGCGCGCGAGCGGTTGCTCCACGAAAAGCACGCCCAGCTCCGCCAGGCGCGGAATGGCCTCCGCCGCCTCTTGAGCGCTCCACGCGCCGTTGGCGTCCACACACAGCGCGGCGGGCACGCTTTCGCGCGCGATCTGCACCAAACGCAAATCCGCGCGCCAGTCGCCCGCGCCCAACTTGAGCTTGAGCAGGGGGTAGCGCTCCGCCGCCGCGC
>JALSSH010000440.1 GCA_026984385.1 Ardenticatenia bacterium
CCGGCGCGTCGCGCATCCCCCAGTGGTAGGACTCGTTGCCCTCGACCGGTATATCGCGCTCGCCGTGCCAGCGCATCAGCGCCTGATGTTCGCGGATGGATTGCTCCAGCGGCGAAGGGCCGCGCCCGTCCATGTCATTAAACCAAAACAGCGAGGTGGCGCACCAAGCGTTGTGGATCGTGCGCACCAGCACGTCCGCATAGCGCAAATGGTCTGCCGTGCCGGAATACGAGCGCATCAGCGGGAAATTGCCGCGCCGACTGGCTGCATACAGCGCGCGCAAGTCGTCCTCGCTGCGGAAAGGCACGCCGCCCGCCCCCTTGCTTTTGGGGTCTTGCAGCTCTGGGTGGAAAAAATGCTCCTGCGCGTCCTGATCCGCGCCCAGCGAGATCACGTCCAACACGCCCGCCTCCGCGATGCGCGCGATCCCTTCCACCGTCGGGGCGATGGTTTGGGCGGGGATGCCGAAGTGATGGCGCAAAAGCGGATAGGGCGCTTTCCAGCGGATGCGCTCAACGGTTCGCTGGGGAAAATTTTGCTCGGTCGGCTTATCTTCGGGCGCGCCTTCCAAAATGCGGCGCACCTGGTGCGGCGTTTCCTCGCCGGAAAAGACCGCGTCGAAATAGTCAAACTCGCGCGCCACCGCCGCCACCGGCGGCGTGCCGCCCGCAAAGACCCGCTTGCGGCCCAACACGCCCGCCGCCGCCAGCATCTCGCGCAGCTCGCGGAAAAGCACGCGCGCGTTTTCCGGCGTCAAGCGATACGAGACGCCGATCACGTCCGGGTCAAAGTGGACGACGGCGTCCACAAACGCCTCAAGATCGGTGGCGGGGCCGGTGAAGTAAGTTTCATAGCCGGCCTCTTGCGCAATCGCCAAAAAGCGCGTCACGCCCGCCACGTGCACACAGTCTCCGATGCTGCCCGCCAAAACGCGCTTTTTTTCGGCCATCGGTTCACCCTCCGCGTGCCTCGGTTCGCGCAGGTTCAGGCGAGCCGGTTTCTACCAGCCGCGTGATCTCGCGCAGCGAAAGCCCCTCCAAGCCCATCTTGGCGAGCGTGCGCCCGCGATGGCGGTAGTCTGTGCCGTGCACCACACAGGCGAGCTGGATCATCGCTTCCATACCCCACACGTCTACGCCAAAGCGCTTGCCCAGCTCGGCAATCGGGACGAGGCTATAGGGCACATCTTCGAAGATGTAGCGGTGGTGCAGCGTGCGCGGGGCCATGATGCCCTTGTAGCCCGGGTTGGCGTGGATGGCCTCGTAGAGGTTTTTCCCGTGCGCGGAATAGGCGCGAGTGAGCCACTCGCGGGCCGTTTCCACGCGCACGCCCATCGCGGTGGCTACCGTGACGCGCTCGCGGTCTACGCGCTCCAAGACCAGCGCGGTGGAAGGCGTGACGCCCTCGATGTAAAACTCAAAGTTGCCGCGCGTGCTCTCGATCCAGCCGGCGTTGAGCAGCGCCAGGGTCGGGTGAAAGATCGCGCCCATGTTGTTCATCGAGGTATAAAGCACGTTGGGCGCGGCGATGAACTGCGGGTAAATTTCTTGCAGCACGTCGAGCACTTCCTCGGTGCGCGTGGCGGGCAACGCGGCCACCGGCACGGTATTTTTGCGTTGGAAGATATACGCTTGGGCCGGCCCGACGCTGCGGCTGGCGAAAAGGAACGTTTCGGCTTCCGCAACGATCACGTCGGCGGTGCAACCGGCCTCGCGCAGCGCGTGAGAAAACTCCAGCGCGCCGCCCGTGCGCCCCGGGTTCAGCACCACGATCTGCCCGTCTTGCAGATAGGGCGCGGCGGCGAGCGCAATATCGCGGTGGGCGGAGGCGGGCACCACGACCATCACCAGTTGCGAACCGTCCAGCGCGCGCGCCATGTCGTCGGTGACAATGCGAATGCGTCCGAACATCTGCTGTCCGCCTTCGAGCGTCACTTCGATGCCGCCCCGTTGGGCGATGTCCGCGATGTTGCTGTAGCTGCGGTTGTAAAGGCGCACGTTGAGGCCGTGCACGGCCAGGTCAGCGGCCATCGCCTTGCCGCCGTGCCCCGCGCCCACCACCGTAATTTGAAGCTCGTTGTTTTGCGTCATGCCGTTCACCCTTTCTCTATCCAACCCCAAGTCTCAGTTCAGAAACGATAGAGCGCTATCGGGCGGCTGCGTTCTTTCCACAACCGTCACGGGCAAAGGTGACTTGCTTTGGGTTTCCCAGCCCGAAGTGAGTGTATCCGTTCTGCGCGGCTCTATTGCGCGGCTTTGTGCTTCCATTATACCGAATATAAGGGGGCGGTCAGCGAAAAATGCGCAAAATCCCTCGATGGGGAGTGGTACGCGCGGCTTTTGCGAGTATGATCAGGGTATATTCCTGTCCTCATCAACAGGCGGTGTATCCATGAGCGAACACATCTCTTTTTCATCCTACGCGGCGCTGGCGCCCATTTATGAGCGGATCGGCTATGCGGACTTTGCGCGGGAGGCCGTGACGCACTACATCGCGCGCGCCCAAAGTTTGGACTGGGCTGGACGGCGCATCCTGGACTTGGGCTGTGGAACGGGGGCTTCCACATGGTGGTTAGCCGAACGCGGCTTCCGCGTGGTGGGCGTGGAGGCCAACCCGCACATGCTGGCCGCCGCACGCGCCTATATCCAGCGGCAGGCAGAAGCTTCCGCCGCCGAGCAACACATCACCGAGCCGCCCGAATTGGTGGAAATGGACATCCGCGCGCTTCAGTCCCCCATCGGTGCGGTGGACTTGGTATTGGCGGTGGGCGGCGTGCTGAACGCGATCTTGAGCTTGCGAGAGCTGGAACAGGTCTTCGCACAGGTCAACGCCGCGCTGGAAGCGGAACGGCTGTTTATCTTCGACGTGCACACCATCTACGGGCTGGCGCACGCTTACGGCACGCGCGACGAGGTCGTTTACGACGCGGACGATCTGAGCGTGATCGTGCGGCATCGCTTCAGCTATGAGGCGCTGAGCCTGAGCAGTCGCTATCTTATCTATCAGCAGGAGGACGGCCACTGGGCGCGGCGCGAGGATGCGCTTTTCCTACGCGGCTATCCGGTGCAAGGGATACGCGCGATGTTGGAACGGACGGGGTTCGCGGTGGTGGAAGTGCTGGACCTGGCGATGCAACCGCTGGACCCGCAGGCCACCCCGCCTGCCGAACGCGCGATCTTCGTGGCGCGAAAGCTGGGGGAATGAGCGCGGCGATGGGACGGTGTGTGTAGGGGGGAGGATGGCGGGGGCTTCGCCCCTGCCCCCGCGAGCCGCACTGACGCGCGGCTCGCGGAACGCAGCGCCCGACGGTCTGAGTGGGCGTTTGCGGTGATCGCGCATGGGGCGCGCCGCCCGTGCGCCTTACGGCGCACTACGCGCGGCGGATGCCGCGCGTCAGCCGCGCGCAGCGCGGCTAGGCGGCGCGCCCACGACGGCGAACGCTCAACAGCAGCGAGCGTCTGCTGACCGCTCCCGCGTCACTCGTGGGAAACAGGACGGCAGCACAAGTTCAACTGCTTGGCAGCGCGCACTTCGTCCACACGCCCAACCGGCGTGACGTGCGGCGCTTCGTGCAAAAGCTCCGGATTTTCGTGGGCCTCCTCGGCGATCTTGAGCATGGCCTCGATAAAGTTGTCGCACGACTCTTTAGATTCGGTCTCGGTCGGTTCGATCAGCAACGCTTCCGGCACAATCAGCGGGAAGTAGTTGGTCGGCGGGTGAATGCCGTAGTCCATCAGGCGCTTGGAAATATCCAGCGCGTGGATGCCCGGCGCGTCCTTCCAATGCCCTTCGCAAACGAACTCGTGCCCACAGAAGCGGTCAAAAGGCATGGGATACGTGCCCTTGAGCGCCACGCGGATATAGTTGGCGTTGAGCACGGCATGGCGCGTCACCTCGCGCAGCCCGTCCGCGCCTTGCGCCGCGATGTAAGCGTAGGCGCGCACCATGATCCCGAAGTTGCCCCAAAAGGCTTTCAGCGGCCCGATGCTCTGGGGCGGATGCACAAAGCCGTAAAGCGGCGGGGTGTCCTCGTCGCCCTGCTCCACAACGTCCACGATGGGGCCGGGCAGGAAGGGGCGCAGCTTGTCGTTGGCCGCCACAGGGCCACTGCCCGGGCCACCGCCGCCGTGCGGGGTGCTGAAGGTTTTGTGCAGGTTGTAGTGCATCACGTCGAAGCCGAGTTCGGCGGGCTTGATCACGCCGAGCATGGCGTTCATGTTCGCCCCATCCATGTACATCAACCCGCCGGCCTCATGCACGATCTCGACGATCTCTTTGATATGCGCCTCAAAAACGCCGAGCGTGTTCGGCACGGTGATCATCATGCCGGCCACGTTCTCGTCGCAAACTTTGCGCAGCTCGTCGAGGTCCACGTCGCCGTTGGCGTCTGAGGGGATCTCGACCGCTTGCAAGCCTGCCATCGAGGTTGTGGCGGGGTTTGTGCCGTGTGCGCTATCCGGAATGATGATCTTGGTGCGGTGCGGCTCGCCGTTGGCGATGTGATAAGCGCGGATCATCAGGATGCCGGAGAACTCACCGTGCGCGCCGGCGGCGGGTTGCAAGCTAACCGCGCTCATGCCGCTGATCTCGGCCAGCCATTGTTGCAAGCCGTACATCAACGCCAGCGCACCTTGCACGGTTTCGGGGTCTTGCAGCGGGTGGACAAGCGCAAACCCGGGCAGGCGCGCCATGTCCTCATTGATCTTGGGGTTGTACTTCATGGTGCACGAGCCGAGCGGGTAAAAGCCGGTGTCCACCGCGTGGTTGAGCTGGCTGAGGCGCACGAAATGCCGCACCACGTCCTGCTCGCTGACCTCCGGCAAGTCCACCTCGTCGCGCAAAAGCGCCGCGTCCGGCAGATCGGCGGTCGGCACGTCCGGCTCGGGCAAGTTCACCCCCACGCGCCCGGGCGCGCCCAACTCGTAGATGAGCGGTTCGAGCGGCGGCGGTGCGTCGTTGGTTTGGATGTGTAGCTCGGTCATATGCTTTTATCCTCAAAAAAACCGGCAAGCGCGCGGCGCTAGGCTTCCGCCAGCTCGCGCAGCGCCTCCACCAGGGTATCGATCTCGTCGCGGGTATTGGTCTCGGTGACGGCAATCAGCATCTGGTTTTCGCGGGCGGCGTAATCCTTAGAAAGATCGTAGCCGCCGATGATGCCCCAGTCTTCGATCAGCGCGTCGTTGATCTCGGCGACGGGCTTGGGGCATTGCACGACAAACTCTTTGAAGAAGGGCTTGGAAAAGTCCACGCTGAAGCCCTCCAGTGCGTCGATCTGCTGGGCGGCGTAGTGCGCTTTGTGATAGCTCAGCTCGGCGACACGCCGCAAACCGCTTTTGCCCACCAAGCTCAAGTAGACGGAGGCGGCCAGAGCCATCAGCCCCTGGTTGGAGCAAATGTTGCTGGTGGCTTTTTCGCGGCGGATATCTTGTTCGCGCGGGCGCAACGTCATCACATAGGCGCGGCGACCGTATTTGTCCACCGTCTCGCCGATCACACGTCCGGCGATCTTGCGCACGAGCTTCATCGTGGTGGTGAAAAAGCCCAGATAGGGGCCGCCAAAGCTCAGCGGGATACCCAGCGATTGCCCTTCCCCAACGGCCATATCCGCGCCGAGCGCGCCCGGAGACTTGAACATGCCCAGCGCGATCGGGTCAACCACCATGCACAACAGCGCCCCCGCCTCATGGACGGCATCTGCCAGGCCGTTGAAGTCATCAATTTGGCCGAAGAAGTTGGGATATTGCACGGCCAAAAGCGCGGTATCCTCGTCCAGCATGTCGATCAGGTCCGGGATGGTGGCGCTGCCCTTGTCGCCCACGAACTTCATGCCGCTGCCCTGGTGATAGGTGCGGGCCACCGCGCGATATTGCGGGTTGATGCTCGGGGAGAAGATCACTTTTTTGCGCTTGCCGCGATAGTGAGCGCGCGCCAAAGTGACCGCCTCGGCCAAAGAGGTCGCGCCGTCGTAATGGCTGGCGTTGGCCGCCTCCAAACCGGTTAGCGCGCACATCATGCTTTGGTATTCGTAGATGGCCTGGAGCGTGCCCTGGCTGAGTTCGGGTTGATAGGGGGTGTAGGCGGTGTAAAACTCGCCACGTAGCAAAATATGGTTGATGACGCTGGGCACAAAGTGATTATAAGCGCCCGCGCCGAGGAAAACGGCGTATTCGTTGACCGCCGCGTTAACGCTCGCCAAGCCGCCCATTTCCCAAGCGACTTCCATCTCGCTTTTGCCCTGGGGCAAATGCAGCTCCGGGAAGCGATTTTCGGCGGGCACTTCGGCGAAGAGGTCTTCGATGCGCTCCACGCCGATAGCCTTGAGCATGGCTTCGCGGTCGGCGTCGGTGTGTGGAATATAGGTCATGGTATGCTCCTGTAAAAAGCTATTTGGAGAGACGGGGCCAATGCACGGCAGGATGCGGGGGCCAAGCTCCCGCATCCCGTACCGAGGACCATATCCTCTGCGCCCCGTCAGCAAACCGCATCAGGCGCGCGACTCGCAATATTTGGCGTAGGCGTCCGCGTCCATCAATTTTTCCAGCTCGGCGGGATCGCTGAGCTTGATCGCGACAAGCCACCCCTCGCCGTAGGGGTCGGAGTTGATGACCTCGGGCGTATCTTCCAATACTTCGTTGACCGCGACGACCTCGCCGCTGGCCGGCGCGTACACGTCCGAGGCGGCCTTGACGCTTTCCACCGAGGCGAACGCTTCGCCCTGGGTGAGCGCGCCGCCCACTTCCACATCGCCGAAGTCCACAAAAACAATATCGGAGAGCTGATCCTGGGCGTAGTCGGTTAGCCCGATCTTCGCCGTCTCGCCTTCGACCAAAATCCACTCGTCATTTTCGGTAAACTTGCAATCTGCGGGAATTTTCCAATCGGCCACGACTCAATCCTTTCTACTCCAAACTAGGGCGCGCGGGGCGCCAAAAATAACGCTTTGCTTCCAGTGTAACGCAAAAAGGCAAACAGCCATTGCGGACTGTTTGCCTCTGTCATCGGCCTGAGAGATTCTCTCGCCGCTGGCGAGATTGCCCCGTCGGCGCGGCAATGTGCCGCTTTCCAGAGGGATAACCACGTTGCGGGTACGGTGACCTGAGAGTTTCACGAGGGGGCTACAGTCTGGGCCGTCCTCGCTTGCCCCTTCGGTGGCGTCCGTCGGACGCGCTCTCCCCGCAGGCGGCTGAGTTGGCAACTGTGTAATCGGTACGATGCTCCTCCTGGATGTATGCCAAGGTGCGCTCTCGTCAGGCAGATTATACCATCGGCGGGGCGGGATGCCAGTTTGATGCTAAACCGCGATGGGCCATAAGCACCAAAAAACCTTTGCACCAGATGGAGCGCTCCCGTGCCATACCGATCCCAACGTCATTGTTGCTACGGTGATGGGTAAAAACGCCAAAAATCCCCTCCCCTGCGCACGGCCAGGGAGGGGATCGTCTGCTTAGGCGCAACGCAAGCGCGCGCTAACCTTCCTCTTCGCGCTCCTTTTGCGCTTTGGCGATAATCTCCTGCTGGAGATGCGAAGGCACACGCTCGTAACGCAAAAACTCCATCGAGAAAACGCCGCGCCCCGCCGTCATCGAGCGCAAGTCGTTGGAATAGCGTTGAATTTCCGCCAACGGCACTTCCGCCGTCACCACGCTGCGGCCCGCCTCGGTTTCCATGCCCAACACGCGCCCGCGACGGGTGTTCATGTCGCCCAGCACATCGCCCATGTTTTCTTCCGGCACAGTCACCCACACCTTCATAATCGGCTCTAGCAACACCGGCCCCGCGTCTTTGAACGCTTCACGAAACGCGCCGCGCCCCGCGATCTGGAAGGCGATGTCTTTGGAGTCCACCGGGTGCATCTTGCCGTCGTAAACAACAGCCTTCACATACTTGACCGGATAACCGGCGATGACACCCTGCGAAAGCACTTGGCGGACGCCCTTTTCGGTGCTGCCCACAAATTGCGCGCTGATCGCCCCGCCGAAGACTTCGTTTTCAAACTCGAACTCCGGCACTTCTTCGTCGGCGCTTGTGGGGGTGGGCAACGGCTCAACGCGCAGATGCACCTCGGCGAATTGCCCCGCGCCGCCGGTTTGCTTCTTGTGCCGATAAACCGCCGTCGCGGTCTTGGTGACCGTTTCCAGATAGGGCACTTTGGGCAAGTCTGCGTCGATGCCCACGCCCATCCGTTCCGCGCGCTTGATCGCCACGTCAATATGTGTGCCGCCCATGCCCTCCAAAATCGTCTGGTGCAACGCCGCGTCCTGATACCAGTTCAACGTCGGGTCGGCGTTGGTCAAGCCGGTGAGCACCTCGTTGAGCTTGGCGCTGTCGCTTTGCGTGCGCGGGTGCAACCGCACGGCGTAGATCGGCATCCCGAACTTGGGGCGCACTACGAAACGGCTTTCGCCCTTGCCCACCAGCGTATGGCCGGTGTGCGTGGCGCGCAACTTCGCCACAACGCCGATGTCGCCCGCGTGCAACACGTCCAGCGGCCATTGGTTCGCGCCGTACATGGTCATCAAGCTGCCGAAACGCTCGTCGTGGTCGCCGTCCAGATTGCGTAGCGTGTCGTTGGCCTTGACCTGCCCACGAAAGATGCGGAAGTAGGAAAGCGTGCCGTATTTGTCCGTGTGGCTGTGGAAAACGTAGGCCAGCGTGGGGTCGCTATCTGAATGTGGCCCTTCGAGCACTTCCACGTCGCCGCCGCGTTCCGCTTCCACCTTCACGTGACGCGCGCTCGGGTCCGGCACGTATTGGAGCAGCGCGTCCATCAGCGCGCGCACGCCGATATTATGCGTGGAGCTAACCGCGAAAACCGGCACGACCTGACGCCCGACGTTGCTCATGCCCATCAAAATATCGGCTTCGTCGAGCGTCTCGTTTTCAAAATATTTTTCCATCAGCGCATCGTCGGATTCCGCCGCCGCCTCGATCAGCTCCAAGCGGGCTACCTCTGCGTCGTCGGCCAACTCGGCGGGCACGTCGGCCACGTCGCCGCCTTCGCCCAGGCGCGCCTTGAGCGCCAGCAAGTCCACCACGCCCGCAAAATCCGCCTGTGCGCCAATGGGCAATTGCACCGGCACAAAGCGATAGTTCGGGAAGCGTTCACGCATGGCGTCGAGCGCCTTTTGGAAATTGGCGTTTTCGCGGTCCATCTTGTTGATGACCACGCGGATCGGCAGCTCGAACTCTTCGGCGTAGGTAAAAGCCAACTCGGTGCCGACTTCTGGGCCGGAAACCGCGTCCACCACCACGATAGCCGCGTCCGAAGCCAAGACGGCG
>JALSSH010000441.1 GCA_026984385.1 Ardenticatenia bacterium
TTGATCTTGCCGCTCGCCACGTCGTGCACGGCTTTGATTAGCTCGCTGATGCCCTGGCCGCGCCGCGCGACCATCGGCACAACCGGCACGCCCAGCTCACGCGCCAAGCGCCGCGCGTCCACGCGCAACCCGCGCCGCTCGGCCTCATCCATCAAGTTCAGCGCCACCACCACGCGGTCGGTGATCTCCAGCACCTGCAAGGCCAAGTTGAGATTGCGCTCCAGGTGGGTCGCGTCCAGCACGATCACGGTCACGTCCGGTTGGCCGAAGAGCACAAAGTCACGCGCGATCTCCTCGTCCTCGCTGGTTGCCAGCAAAGAGTAGGTGCCGGGCAAGTCCACCAGCTTAAAGCGCTTGTCCGCGTAGCGGAAGCCGCCTTCTGCGCGCGTCACGGTTTTGCCGGGCCAGTTGCCCGTGTGCTGACGTAAGCCGGTCAGCGCGTTGAAAACCGTGCTTTTGCCCGTGTTCGGGTTGCCCGCCAGGGCCACCACATAATCCCAGTGCTCCACATCCACGCCCAGCCGTTCAACGGGCCGAAAAGCCGGGCAGGTGGCGCAAGCCGCGCCGTGTGGGAAGGATTTGGTGATCGGTTTGGTCGTCATGGTGAATGCTTGTCGCTTTCTGTGCTGTCTGCGATGTCAATTTCGATCTGTTGCGCTTGCTCTCGGCGCAAGGCAATCAGCGTCCCGCGCACCCGATAGCTAACCGGATCGCCGAGCGGGCTACGAAACTCCGCCGTGATCCGCGTTCCGGGCGTCAGTCCCAAGTCCATCATGCGCCGTCGCTCCAGCCCTTGCACATGCAACGCGCGCACGACCCCGCTCTGCCCGATGGGCAGCTCGGCGAGGGTGCGGCGGGTGGAGCGTTGGCGAACGGACATCGGTGGGCAACCTTGTAGCCGAGAATTTAAGCGCCTCTAAGTTCAAATTTCATCCACACGAGATTATAATTTAGGCGCACCGAAAAGTCAAATGCGTTTATAGGAGCGCTGTAGATGGGGGCCGTGCCTCACAAAAGCGCGCCCACAGCCGGAAGCTGCGGGCGCTTCTTATCTCTCTCCTGGCTGCGCCGTGATGCCGAACCACCTGACGCGCCTTCGGCATCACGGCGTCACAAGTTTGCTCCACATGCTTGCTCACCGACCGCTTACACCAAGCACATGGGCATTCCTTACCCTACAGTTGTCCCATCACCACGCCCTTCAAGGCGTTAACCATCGTGCCGGTGTAATCGAACTCGGCCTTGAGGTAGTTCGGCCCATCCAGCACGTAAGCCGTTTGCATCCCGACAATGGTTGGCTTTGTCAGCGTGGGAATTTTGTCTAAAATGTCGTTCAGGAACGGGTCTAGGCGCGGAAACTGATCTGCCGGCCCGTGCGGGATCACAAAACTAGCGCGCAAACACTTGGGCGAGTCCCAGCTAAAAGTCAAGTAGATCATCACGTTGCCACGATTGGCCTCGATTTCCTCATCAGGAGGCAGGCGGAAACCTAGATCGGTGATCATGTTGACAATCGTTTCCCGATCGTGGGGCATGCCGGGCGCAGCAGGCAAAAAGTTGAAGTAAATGTTCATGGTCCGGCTCTTGTAGTCAATGGCGAAAAGCCAAGCCGACTCCAAGCCGTATTTCTTAAAGTAGCCGTCGTGTTGTTGGACGCTTGGGGGAATAGAAGGCAATGTGTAGATGTCCTCGGGCGTTGCGCCTCGGACGAAAGGCCAAATCTTTTGCATCCCCGAGCTGACAACCGAGTCCACCCCGCTCCCGATCATCGGAAGACGGGCGCGTATGTCGGCGTAAAGCCGATGGACGGGGTGATCGTCGGGGAGCAGAAAGCCGCGTTCCACCGCGACCTCATAGGGGTTATCCTCCGGCAGCGTGACGTTAACATAGCGCACAGAAAGATCACGCTGCGCCACCGGGTGATTGGTCGTGCGCAAGGACACCTCCGAGTCCTGGAAGCGCGGGCCGAACGCTTCC
>JALSSH010000442.1 GCA_026984385.1 Ardenticatenia bacterium
ATACCGGCTTTGCGGCGTATCGAGCAGATTTTGCTCGCCTCGTTGGATATGCGCGCGATGCGTTGGCATCATATCGTGCTTTTCAGCGTGCTGGCCGGTGTGCCGGAAGAGCTGCTTTTTCGCGGCGCGTTGCAACCGTTGTTGGGGATGTTGGGCGCCGCGATCATTTTCGGCGCGCTGCACGCGATCACGCCCTCCTATTTTCTATACGCAAGCACGGCAGGTTTGTTGCTGGGCGCGTTGCGAGAGTGGCGGGGCGGGGTGTGGGCGTCTATGGCGGCGCATACGGCGATTGACGCGCTGATGTTCGCGCTTTTGGTGCGGGCGTGGCGGCGTGAGCGCCAGTCCCGCTAAGCCGTGCGCCAAGCCGCACCTACAGAGCATTTAGGCCAGGCCCTTGTATTTGCGCACGTTAAAGACTTTCCACCGTAGCTGAGGGTGTTGTCGGATGCGCTCTTGGAGGGCTTCGTCGTCGGTCAAGAGGGCGGGGTTGATCTGCCCTGCGTCCAAGAGCAAATCCAGGAATGTGCGTTCGGCCTCGGTCAAAGGGAGCACGACGGACAGCGCTTGGCGGCATCCTTCCACCAGCATTTGACCGTAGCTTTCGATGCTTTCGTGTTTTTGTAGGGTTTCGTGGCGGAGCGTAGGGATCAGTTGACTTTCTAGCTCGTCAATGTCGAAGCTCACGTCTTCGGTTGAGACCGTGCGCCAATCTTTCCGATTCATTGCCCCGTAAACGACGAAGGCGATACGAAGGCGCTTTGTGTCTAGCGTGTCCATGTGCAAAATGTGGTAACTGTCGAAAAGGTCTCTGGCTTTTCGCCGAGACAACAGCGCTGCAAGCTTGCCGGCGACCAGTTCGTGTTTATCCACCACCGGTATATGGATGGCTTGCCATGTGCCCAAAACCTGGGAATTGAGAGGGATACCACGCCACAAGGGGACGCGATACATGAAGTTGAGGTCCACTTCGAGCCTTCCCTTTTGGCCGAATGCGTTGGTATAGCCCAGTCGCCACTTTCCGCCTGCGTGTTCTTGGGGCATCCGTCGCACTGTAAAGCCTTCACGCTGAAAGACTGCTTGAACGGCCTGTTCGAGTGGGGAGCGCTCTCTTTGCATTTCCTCTCGGCTCTGAGCGCCTATGTAGTTCAGGTCAATATCAACAGAGAGCCTCGGAACGGGAAAAATAAATAGATTGAGCGCTGTGCCCCCTTTGAGCGCCAATTTACCTTTGAGAAAGGGGTGGCTTTGCAGCGTGTTGAGCAACCCCAGCAGACGCACGACTTTCTCAAGCACATCTGGCCGAAAGCCGGAAGCTTCGGCTTCTGCGGTGAGTTTTTCGACCGAGAGTTTCATAGCACCTCCGCCCACGTTTGTTCCAACAATTCCAAAGGGACAATGAGATTCCATTTCGGGACGAGACGTCCCTCTTTGCGCTTGCTCCGTTCCAGGTAGCGCGGTTGGTGTGGGCGGAGCTTCCAAAGCGCCTGAAGGTGTTCTTCTGCCACCATGAGGGCGTCGCGATGTTGTTCCAAAAAGAAGCCGACTTTGGCGGCAGTGGTTGCGTTCCCCAGCAACCGCACGTATGCAACGACTTGATCGAGGTCAAAAAACTCGACGGACTCTAGGGAGCGCCAAACTTCTTCCCAACCGCCGGCAAGTGCAGGGCGGGCTAGGACGTCGACCAGTGTCCGTTCCAAATTCGTGACGCGAATTTCTACCCCCAAACGCTCTGTGGGGAAGACCCCGAAATCCTGCTGACCGGCACGTCGGAGCGTCGTAGGGACGTGTACGCCTCGAAAAGTATATCCCCGAAAGGTGAAGGTTGGCAGGGGGCGAGCGGCGGTATAGGTAAAGTGCTGGTGCAGCGAATAGGCGTAACCGTGAAACTCCAGCGCGGTATGGTGGGAAAGCACGGCGTCCTTTGTCAGCTTAGCCGCTATCAGGAAAGGGTCCACAGGATA
>JALSSH010000443.1 GCA_026984385.1 Ardenticatenia bacterium
GCGCGCCTCTGATCGCGCTGTGTCCGGCTTTCAACGCCCAGACCAAGCTATAGTCCAGTTGCCAGGGGCGGATCGCCACATGGACCATGCCCAGCGCGCGCAAATGGCGTTCGAGCTTGGCGTCCGCCCAGGCGTGCCCGGGCATCAAACGGGCGTCGCGGCCCTGGCGATTGGTCAACAGCAACAGCCCACCCGCGCGCAACACGCGCACCAGCTCGGCCAGCACCGGACGCGGGCGCGGCATGAATTCGAGCGCCTCCAGGCAGGTGACCAGGTCAAACGCGCCATCGGAAAAAGGGAGGCGCTCGGCGGTGTGGTGGAGCAGGGTCACACGCTCGCCGTAAGGGGCGAGCTTTTCGGCAGCCACCGCCAACATCCGTCGACTGAGGTCAAGCGCCACGATCCGCCCTTGGAAGTTCGGCTCGGCCAACAGCGCCAGCGGCAAGCGCCCTGTGCCAGTCGCCACGTCCAGCACCAGCGGCGCGCGCGTGGGCAGGCTTTCCAAGATCGGGCGTGCCAGGTAGCGGCTTTCGTTTTTGGGATCGTACTGCTTGATCGCGTCATAACGGCGCGCGTAAAGATCGTAGAGCGCGATCACCACGCCGCGCCCCAAATAAACCCCCTCGGTGATCACCAACAGCCACCACAACACGATCACCAGCGCGGTGAGCGCGGCGGCCAGCAGCAACAGCAGCGAAGCAAGTGAGAGTTCCATAGCGGCAACCTATCGGGTGTGCGCGAACGGTTGTGGGCAAGGCACGGCGAGTGAGCATAACCAGGCGCCCCCGTTTGCGCTATAATGCATGGCGTAACCGATACGCTATAAGCACGAGGAGTGATCATGTCGTTTTTGCGCAAGGTATTTCACAGGAATACGCCGGACGTGTCTTCGTTGCGCGCCCGTCAGGATGTGGATGGATTGATCGCAGCGTTGCGGCATCCCAACGCGAGTATTCGGCGTGCGGCAGCGGAAGCGCTCGGCGAAATGGGCGACATGCGCGCCAAAGTGCCGCTCCACGCCGCGTTGGAAGACGACGATCCGACGGTGCGCGTGGCGGCTCAAGCCGCGCTCGGTCGCCTGATCAAGGATTGAGCAGCGCGTCCAACGTCTCGAACGGTTCGGCGGGTGTGTTCGCGGAGTTCAGTAGCCAACCCGCCAGCCGATCCCCTTCAGCGGCGCGCACCGTCGCGCGCAGCGTTTCCAACTCCGCCCCGCCGAACGCGCTCAGCAGCAGCGGTTTGGCGCTCAATTGGCGCAGCGCGGCCACCTGCCGCCGCAACGTCTCCACCGAGTCCGTCATCTGCACCGAGACCACGTCCACGCAGGCGAGCGTGCCGAGCGCGTCGCCGCGCCAGCTCGCCGTAAGCGGATGGACGGGGTCGGCGGCGCGGACGCGCGCGGCGCTCCTCGCCAGCCAGAGCAGCGCCTCGTCCCGCGAAACGCTCGCGTAAAGCGCTGCCGTTTCCACATCGCGCAAGTCCCACATCAGCAGCGACGGTTCGCCGCGATAGCGCGCCGCGAGCGTGCCGACCGTCTCCGTCGGGGGCAGCGCGGCGGGAGCGGCGTCGGCGTGCAGCACCAAGATCACGCGCACATCGTAAGCAGCAGCCAGCCGCAGCACCGCGTCCAGCCGCGCGAAACCTGCGGGGATCGGCGCGCCATCCGCGAAGAGCGCTTCGTCACGCAGCGGCAGCCGCACGGTGTTCGCGCCGATCCGTTGTAGCCGTGCGAAGTCCGCTTCCAGTTGTGCCAGCGCGTGCTCCGCCCAAAGATCGTGCGTCAAGGTGAGGCCGCGCACGCTGAAGCGTTCCCCGTTGAGCTGCAACCCGTCGCCCGCCACGCGCACAAACGCGCCCCGCGCCGCGCGGTAAGGGGGCAGCGCATCGCCGAAAGGCGTGTGCGTTGGGGTGGGCGGGTGGGTGGTTGGCGTAGCCGAGGGGGGCGCCTCGTTTGGCGCAGCG
>JALSSH010000444.1 GCA_026984385.1 Ardenticatenia bacterium
AAGCTCCTCACCGGACTGGCTCTCGATGGTCTGATACGCCTCGTCCAGCAATTGCGGCAACGGATCAGCGATGCCGACCAGAGACAAAAAGCCGTATTGCGTCTCGTCTTCGGCGGCGTTGTATTGCGCCATCGTGACGTTGTCCGTGTGCAGCGCGGTGGCGACGTAGAGGTCCTCGAAGGAAAGCCCGTCGGCGGTCACCTCGTCATATTCCGGCCAGTCCGGCAGAATGCTGATCGTGTTCCAGGCGCTGAGCGGCGCTTGCACTTCTTCGCCGTGATAGCCGCCCGCCGCGTCGCCCAACTGCACAATGCGCGCCTCCGGATACTCGTCTGCCACCAGACCCGCATAAAACGGCGAGGCAATCGCGCCCGCGCTGCTGCCCGTCACGAAGATCGTTTTGGGCGCGTCGTAGTTGGCAAAAGTCCAGTCCAGCGCGGACATGGCGTTGGCATAGCCCTTGTGGTTGATGGTCACCTGATGGGCTTCCATATCGTCGCTGGCGGGCACGTCGTAGGTCACTACCGCGTCGCCGATGTGCACGTCGGCGGTGCAATAGGAAACATAGACCATGCTCCAGTCTGCAAAGGGATTTTCCGGATTGTCCAGCTCAAAGATGCCCACGTGCGTTGCGGGGTTGTTGTGGTCGGTTTCCACGACGGGGACATAAGTGGGGTGCGCGTTTAGATCGCAGATTTGGCCGAACCAGCACGCGCCCCCGCCGTTGAAGTAGATCAACAGCTTGTCGCTATCTCCCGGACGCACATAGAAAGCGTACTCCGTGCCGTTGGAGCAGATCGTCTCTCCGCCCGGACGGAGTTCGTTCCACCCCTCGCTCAGCTCGTCCAACGCAGGCAGATCGCCCCCTTGCGCACTGACCAGCGTTCCGCTCAGCGCCAACAGGCCGACCATCACAAAGAATAGTAGCTTTTTCATGGTGTGTTCCTCTTCTGCCTCAAAGAATTAGGAAAACAGACGATGCTTGTAGCATAGCATAGGGACGGGGAATGGTAAATAAAATTGGTGGGATTAGTGAAAATTCGGCGTCAGTCGCGTAAATTGCTGCGGGCTGAGCCGTTGGAATTGCACGCTTTCCACCATCAGCCCCAAACGGCGTGCGTTCGGCTCGCCCTGGAGTTGCGGAGGAACGCTCGTGCCGTCATAGCCCAACGTGATCGTCACGTGTCGCCCGTCTCCGATCACGGCGGCGGAGATGTTGAAAAGCAGCGACGTAAGCCCGCCATCCGGCACGGTCATCGTGGCGATGCGCTCCCCATTCACCCAGAGCGTCAGCGGGCGCGGACGCTCAAAGGCTTGCGCGTTCAAGGTCAGCGTGTAGTTGTCCGGCGGCAAGTCCACGAAAAGTTGCGCGGCGGGGCACTCGGAGGCGTTGTGTTCGGGCAGTGGGCAAAGCTTCGGCGCGTTTTGCGCCAACGCAAACACCGTTTGGTACATGTCACCCGTCCAGCGCACCGAAAAGCCCGCCACGTCCTCCGCCCAGTGCCAGCCCCAACCGAGGAAACGGCGGTCGTTCGGCGTGCCGATGTCAATGCGGTATGTGCCGGGCGCCACTTCCTGCGGGCGGCGCGGCGGACACTCCAGCGGATGCCAGGCCGTGCGGTAAACGATAGCGTCGCGCTCCACCCAGACCGGACATAGCAGCTCGTCGTGCGCGTTGAAAAAGCCCAAAATCTCCTGGTTGGCCGGCTCGGTCGCGCCGATCAAGTCCTGGTGCACCACCACGTAGCCGATGGGCCACTCGTAGATCAGGCGGCGCAGCTCCTCGGCGGCGGTTTCGGGTTGGAGCGGGCGGCGTTGCCCCAACCAGCTCAGCAGCGGGTCGTCGGTGCGCAGATACCAGTAGTGGCTGACCGGCGCGCGCGCGATCAGGCCGTTGACCATGCGCTTGTGATGCGTCATGCCGTAAAATTGCGTGACGAGCTGCTCAAACTTGCCGACCCACGTTTCGCCCGTGCCAGCCGCAACGGGCACTTCCAGCACCACGTAATCGTCATACGGCGCGCCGCGTTCCGCGCCGATGCGCGCGTAAAAGTCATAGGCGGGCGCAACGGGCTTGATCGGGATGGGCGCGTAAAGCCGCGCGTCGGCAAAGACCAGCGCCAACAGCACGACCGCCCACCAACGCCGCACACGCGCCTTGCGCCAAAGCGGTGACCATGTGCGCCCGATGAAGATCAACGCGGGGATGAGGAAGACCGTCCCGAAGCGGTCCGGACGGCGAAACATATTGCCGAGCAGCCCGTGCACCCAATAGTAGGGCATCCGCACAGTGTGCCCGCCCAGCGTCACCGTTGCGCCGACGGCCAACACCAGCGGCGGCAATGCCACAGCCAGCCAAAACCAACGCTCGCGGTCACGGACGCGCCCACGAAGCACGGTGACGCTCGCCAGCACGCTGAGCAACAGCGCGGGCACGGCCAGCGCGCCCAACGTGATCGCGTCCGAGCCGTGCGGTTCGCGCCAGAAAAAGCCGCGCGGAAAGGGGATGCTATGCGTGCCTTGCGGCGTGGCAGGGGCCAGCGCGCTACGGTCAAAGGCCAGCAGGTAGGAAAGTGGCCCCGCCAGCCAGCCGAGCGTAACGGCGCTCAGCACGGCCAACACCCCCAGCGCGACCAGGCGGGCGCGCGCGGGACGGTCGGCGCGCGCCAAAGTGAGCAGCCCGTAGGGGAACAACAGCAACACGGAGTACACCAAAAGCGCGTAGTCGGTGAGCAGCATTCCGTAAAAGATCGCGCCCATCCCCAACGCCCCTAACACGCCGCGCACG
Source organism: Ardenticatenia bacterium (assembly GCA_026984385.1). GTDB lineage: Bacteria > Chloroflexota > Anaerolineae > Aggregatilineales > Aggregatilineaceae > JALSSH01. The sequence goes on from JALSSH010000444.1 coordinate 2,789, forward strand.
GTGTGGTGTTCGGCGTGCGTCACGTGTTGCGCCAACGCTCCCCAAGTCAAAAGCGCGGTCGGCAGCCAAAAGAAGCTCAAATAGTTGAGGTGGGTCATCAAGGCGGCGCGAAAAAGCGAGGGCGTCAATTGGAAGAGCGCGCCGCCGACCAAAGCCAGGCCCGCCGCCACACCGTGCCAGCGCAACAGCGCAAAAAGCGTGTAGCCGCTGGCCGCCAGCGCCGCCACCATCACCGCGTCCATTGCGATCAGCGTGCCGAAGCGTGGCTCTAACAGCGACCAAAGCGGAAACCAAAACGGTACAAGCGTGTGATAGGCCAGGTTGGTGGTGTAGGGAAAAAGCACGAAGTTGGTTTCGTAAACGCGCAGTCCGCGCACGCTTAGCGCGTGCCGTATCCACCAGTAGTTCCAGTGGAAATGGAAATAGTCGTTCAGCCGCGCGCCGCCTACGTGGGTGCGCGCGTGGAAAAGCAGCCAATAAAGCGTGATGCAGGCCAGCAGGGTGTACAAAACGAAAACGCCGAGATGCCGCATGAGCAACTGCGCGCGCGTTCGCATTGTGACCACGCTCCTTAGCGTTTAGGAAGTAGACGGGGCAACAACCGTTTCGATAATCCGCACCGCGCCCGCCGTTTGCAGCGCGCGGCGCACGTCGGGCGCATTTTTTGCGTCCACCAGCGCGATGATGTTGCCGCCGCGCCCGCCGCCGGAAAGTTTTGCGCCCAGCGCGCCCGCTTCCCGCGCTGCGGCGCACAGCCGTTCCAACACGGGAGAGGAAACGTTCAGTTGGCGCAAGGCGGCTTGGTTGGCGTTCATCAACGCGCCCAGCGCGCCCACCTCGCCGCTTTCGATGGCGGCGCGCGCCTCGCGGACGATGCGCCCGATCTGTTCAAAGAGCGCGCCGATGCGCTCTTGCTCGGCTTGGTAGAGCTTGCGCACGTCGGCGACCGTTTCGCGTGTGGGGCTGGGGTGTCCGCTATCGGCAACCAGCAGCGTCAAGGGCGCGGCAATGGCGAAAGGTTGCGGGGGCGTCCCGCGCACAAAGTACACCGGCTGCTCATAGACGATCACGGTGTTGTCTATGCCGCTGGGCGTGCCGTGATGCCGTTTTTCCACCTCGTAGACCAGCGCGTTGAGCTGCTCGGCGGGAAAGGGACGGCCCAGCGCCTGCCCAAGCGCGCGAATGATCGCGGCGGCCAACGCCGCCCCGCTGCCCAGTCCGCTGGCAATCGGAATGGTGGAGCGCACGCGCAACGTCAGATCGGGGATCGGGGCTTCTAGCGCGCGTAACGCCAATTGCGCGGGGTAGATCAGCGCGTCGAACCAGGGGGACGGCTCGGCTTCCCACGTGACGCGCAGCCGTTGCCCTACGTCCAGCGCGTGGAGCACCAGCCCCGCGCCACGCTCGGCGGGGCGCGCTTCGGCCAACGTGCGCACGGCGGCCAGCGGAACAGCGATGGCCGGATGGCCGTAGACGACGGCGTGCTCGCCAAAGAGAATGATTTTCCCGGGTGCAGATGCGCTTGTGGATGTAAGGGACATTGCGCGCCTCAGAAGAGATACAAAATAGCGCCTGCCGTCAGCGCCCACAACACCAGGTCCAACATCAGCGGTATATCTTTGAGCACCAGCTCGTCCGGCGCGCTGCCTTCGCCGCGCACGTGAATCAAATAGAGGTAGCGGAAAACGCCGTAGATAACAAACGGAATGGTGAGCATCATCCGATGACGGTTGGAGCGGATGGTATCCGCTTCGATGGTGTAGAGCATATAGGTAATCACGCTGCCGGTGGTCACCATACGCAACATGTCGTCAAGCAGCGCCAAGTTGTAATCCTTATACGTGGCGCGGACGTTGTCGGCGTTTTCCGCCAACATGATCAGCTCCTGCCGCCGCTTGCCGATGGCGAGGAACAGCGCCAAAAGCCCCGCGCTGCCGTAAAGCCAGGGCGAAAAGCTGGAGACGTCGATCACCACCACCCCCGCCACCACGCGCAAGATGAAGCCCGCCGCAATAGCGAAAACGTCTAGGATGACCACGTTTTTCAGCCAAAAGGAGTAGGCAATGTGTAACAGCAAATAGGCCGACAGCACAAGTGTTAGGGCCGGGCTGAGCCATAAGCTGGCGACCAACGCGAAGATCGGCAACACCACCGCCGCCGCAATCGCCCACGAAACCGGCAGTTGTCCGGCGGGCAAAGGGCGATGTTGTTTGCGCGGATGCAGACGGTCGCGCTCGATATCCACCACGTCGTTGATCAGGTAGATCGTGCTGGAGGTCAAGCAGAGTAACCCAAAGGTCGCCAACACGCGCACAAGGGGTTGGGGATGCAGCAATTGCTGGTCAAACATGATGCCCGCAAAAACAAAGCCGTTTTTTGTCCACTGACGCGGGCGCATGGTGCGGATCAGCCCTCGCAGCGGTGCAGGAAGCGTAACCCATAACGATCGGAGGGGCGTCAGAACACCTTCCACACTGAAGTCTCCTCAACTTGGATTTGGGCGGTACATGAGGCATTATACCAGCGTTGGGCCGCGCATGTTAAACTGGATGGGGACAACAAACCACAGCGCGTGTGTGGAAACGAGCAGGCGATTCGGCGAGCGTGTGCGCAGAGCGCGCGCCGCCGAGCCGCGCTGCGCGCGGCTGACGCGCGGCAGAGCCGCGCGTAGTGCGCCGTATGGCGCACAGGCGGCGCGCCGCGGCGCCCCCGACCGCACCCGTTTGGTGGCCGTCATGCGCGCAAGGACTGAGGCCGATGAGCGAAAAAGTGCGTTTGGACGTGTTGCTGGTGGAGCGCAAGCTCGCGCCCAGCCGCGAGGCAGCGCGTCGTTTGATCATGGCGGGCGAGGTGCGGGTTGACGGACAAGTGCGCGACAAGCCCGGGCAGCGCGTGCCGCGCAACGCCGATCTCGCCGTGCAGCAAAAGCCACGCTTTGCCAGTCGCGGCGGTGAAAAGCTCGCCGCCGCGCTGGAAGCGTTCCCCGTGCAAGTGGCAGGGCGTGTCTGCGCGGACGTGGGGGCGAGCACGGGCGGCTTCACGGACTGTTTGTTGCAACACGGCGCGGCGCATGTTTACGCGCTGGACGTGGGATACGGCCAGCTCGCCTACAAGCTGCGCCGCGATCCGCGCGTGGTGGTGATGGAGCGCACCAACGCCCGCTACGTGGAAAAGTTGCCCAAGCCGATCCAATTGCTGGTGGCGGATGTGTCGTTTATCTCGCTGCGCTACCTTTTCCCCGTCTTCCGCAACTGGCTTGTGCCCCAAGCCGACCTCATCACGCTGATCAAGCCGCAATTTGAGGCGGGGCGGGAGCACGTGGGCAAAGGCGGCGTCGTGCGCGATCCGGCGGTGCATCGGCAGGTGCTGGAAGATGTGCTCGGCGCAGCCCAACAGGAAGGCTATGGCATCTATGGCTTGATCCAATCTCCCCTCAAAGGCCCTGCGGGCAACATCGAGTTCCTAACTTGGCTAAAATTCGCGTCCGAAAGCGCGGAAACCACGCTATTTTGGATCAATAGTGTGCTAAAAAATTAGAATTTCTAAAGATTAGCCCTCCCAAATTGAATTTTAAGGCGCGTAGTTGTATGATAGGGGCAGCTTGGTGGCAATTCGGGGACTTATGTGTGGACTAGTGAGGGATGGGAGAGAATGCAGAGGTGTCCTCATTGTAATAGAGAAAACGCTGACGGCGAGGCTTACTGTTATGCTTGTGGGCATATTTTGCCCGTAGCGGTAGCCTCCCAGGGAACAACCAGCCAGTTGGAAGACCAAGAGACCCTAGAAAGCATCGAGCCGATGCAGCGGTGGGGCACGGCGTACTTTGATCGACATAGCCGCTTGCAACTCACCTTTCGTGCCACAGACGACGTTGTGCTCGTTGACTTGAGTAAAAAAGTGGTGTTGGGGCGCGCGCACAACTTTCCCAATATGCCCCAACCCGATGTGGACCTGACGCCTTTTGGCGCGATGGAAAAAGGGGTTTCGCGCAATCATCTGGCTTTTTCGCGTGATCAAGATACCGTCGTGGTGACAGACCTCGGCAGCGCCAACAGCACCTATTTGAACGGCCAGCGTCTGATGCCTTTTGAACCACGCATTTTACGAGATAACGATGAGCTACGGCTCGGGCGCTTGGTCATACGAGTGAGTTTTGTGTAAAACATGGCCGAGCTACACACGGCGCAACACCAACGAGACTTTGAGGAGCGCGGGGGCGCTCCTTTTTGTTGTTCCCCACGCTCTCCTTGCGGTAATATTGCTCTCAACTAGCCCCCATTGCCCCACAGGGGACGATCGGATCGTTTTCTGCTGGAAAGTCAGGATATGATGTCCGAATTACGATATATTCAAGAACGGCTAGGCGTGCGTTTTGCGGACTTGTCGCTGTTGCAACGCGCCCTGACGCATCGCTCTTACGCCAATGAACACCCGGAACATGCTCTGGAAGATAACGAGCGCCTGGAGTTTTTAGGCGACGCCGTGCTGGATTTTATAGCCGGTGAATACCTTTACCACCGCTTTCCGGAAATGGACGAAGGACGGCTGACCCGCCTACGTGCCGGCCTGGTGCGCACCGAGACGCTGGCGCGCTTTGCCCAAAAATTCGGCTTGGGGCGCGCGCTGCTTTTGGGACGCGGCGAGGCGGAGTCCGGCGGACGGATGCGTGCAAAAAATCTCTGCGGAGCGTTTGAGGCGCTGATCGGCGCAATGTACCTCGATCAAGGGTTGGACACCGTGCGTAGCGTTATGGAGCCACTCTTCACGCCGGCAGTGGAAGATATCCTCAACCGCGCCGCAGACAAAGACGCCAAAAGTTTGCTCCAAGAATGGTCCCAGGCCACACTGGGCAAAACGCCTTCCTACCGCACAGTCGCCAGCGAAGGGCCGGACCACGCCAAACGCTTTACCGTCGAGGTGGTGGTTGGCGGACACGTGTACGGCGTGGGAAGCGGCCACAGTAAACAAGCCGCCGCCCAAGCCGCCGCCCAACAAGCGCTCGAGATCATCGAACAGAGCGAAAACGCGGCAGCCAACAGGCACAAATGAACGGGACACACGAAGGCGAAGCCATCGAAGCCGCAAAATTGCTACAATTTCTATGCTTCCAAACGCCACGGTGAGGAGCAAAACGACGATGTCCGAACCTTCCCCCTCCCCCGAACAAACCCGCCTGCACGCGATTGTGCACGGTCGCGTGCAGGGCGTCGGCTTCCGTGCCGCCACCCAACGCACCGCCGCCACCCACCGACTGACCGGCTGGGTGCGCAATCGCTGGGATGGCACGGTGGAGGTGATCGCCGAAGGGTCACCCGAAGACGTGCGCGCGTTAGAACGCTTTTTGCAGCGCGGGCCGACCGCCGCCGAGGTGACGCGCGTCGAGGCCGAGTACAGCGCGGCTACCGGCGAGTTTCACGGCTTCAACATTCGCTACTAAAGGACGCGCTATGCTCACCAAAAACCCGCAACGCCTCGCCTGGATCACCATACTCGGCGGGCTGGTGCTTTTCTTCGCGCTATGCCTCGGCACGGTCGCGCTGGTGCGCTGGATCGTCTTTGAGTCCCCTACCCCGCTCAACGTGACCGTGCACGTGGGCAAAGGCACGGTCGGGCTGTTAGAGCCGGAAAGCGCCGACGAAAAAGCCGTCCGCAGCAGCGCCACGCTCAACCCGAGCGAGCGGCTGAGCACGGACAATCTCTCTCAGGGCTATTTGGCCTTCTCCGACCCCTACTCCGGCGACATCGTGGCGACCGTCACCCTGCGCGGAGACAGCCGCGCCACCTTGCGTCGCGCCAATCGCCCACGTTTTTCGCTCAACGACAACCCCTACGAAATCCGCCTGGAAAACGTGATCGGCGGGCTGGAAGTCTGGGTCAGCGACGGGCTGGAACGCCCGATTGATTTGGAGATCGAGACGGCGTTGGGCACAACGCGCATCACGCAAAAGGGCAACGTCCTTCTCCACGTCACGTCGGATAGGCTGACCGTGATCGCCCGCGATGGCGACGCCACGCTGACCGCGCTCAGCGGCGAGCAAGTGCGCTTGGTCAGCGCCACCACCGCCCTCGTGCAACAAAGCACGCCGACGATCACCGTCCGCCAGGGGCCGATAGACCTTTTGCCCTATAGCACATTCGGCACGGCTTGGCCCAAAGAGTGGATCTGCGCACATCAACCCGACCCGGGCTTCCCCAACGCCCCGGGCGGTGACTTTGACTACGGCGTGGCGGACGGGCGCTCGATGATCCATATTTGGCGCACCCAATCCGGCCCTACCCCCGCCAAAACCGGCTGCTATCAAGAGCTGGGCGAGCGCAACGGCGACGAGACCGCCAACAACGACGAGGCCGCGTCCCCGCCAGGGCTGGACATCACCCAATACGCCGAGGTGCGC
>JALSSH010000445.1 GCA_026984385.1 Ardenticatenia bacterium
GCTGGCCTGATACATGGCGTCAAAAAGGCGGCGCAGCGCGGGCAGCACATCTTGGTACATCTCATCATAGAAGGCTCGCGCACCCTGCCCCTGCCATCCGCCGCGTTCCAGCTCTTCGACCAAAGCGCGGATGCGCATCATCAGGCGCTCGACATCCTGCCCTTCGCGGTCAAACTGGCGGGCGATGGCTTCCAGTTCGTCGTAGTCGGCTTGCACACGGTCAGTGAACATGGGTCGCTTCCTAAAGTCGGAGTGGCATTTGTCAACAACACCATCATACCCGAACTTGCGTGGCTGCGATAGAGATAAGAGAGAGCATGATGTCACACGATCATCTCAGACTACCGCTGGAAACCGAGGTTAAGCTCTACGTGCCGAACTTGGACGCGGTCGCTCAACGCATTGTGGCGGCGGGCGGCGAGCTGACCCACCCGCGCACCTTTGAGCGCAACGTGCGCTACGACACGCCCGAGGGGGCGCTCAGCGCGCGGCGGATCGTGCTTCGCTTGCGCCAAGACGAGCGCGTGCGGCTGACGTATAAAGACGCGGCCACGCTGACGCAAGGCGCGCTTTCGCGCGTGGAGCTGGAGGTGACGCTGGACGATTTCGCCACAATGGACGCTATCTTGCAGCGGCTTGGCTTTGTGCCCAGCGTGCGCTACGAAAAATATCGCACCACCTACCGCCTGGACGCGGTCGAGATCATGCTCGATGAGATGCCCTTCGGCCACTTTGTGGAGATCGAAGGGCCGTTGGAGGCGATCAAGGCCGCCCAGGTGACGCTCGGGCTGGCCGAGCGGACCCGCTTGCCGTTGAGCTATCTGGGCCTCTTTGAGCACGTCAAGGCGGCGTTGGCGCTGGACGTGCACGACCTGACGTTTGCCAACTTTGCCGACGTGCGCGTGCCGCCTTCGCTCTTTGAGCGGCTGGGCGACGCGCTTTAGCCGTTGCCTTCCTGGGCGCGTTGTATCGCTTCTTCCACATCGGAACAAACACAAACGCGCAGGTTACCGAAGGTCTCGGTTTGCAACCCGCGCGCGACCATCTGGGCAATGCGCTCTGTGGTGACCAGCGCCACACCCCGACACATCGGGTGGTGGAAAGGTGCGTCCGGCCCACGTGCCAAGCGATTGGCCGAGCGTACAACGCCGTCTAAGGTCATCCTTACCTCGCTGAGGTTCATCACCAGGAAGACGGGCTTTTCGACCTCTGCGAGGATGCGTTTAACGTCCTGGGCGCGTTTTTCAACGCCTGCGGCGGTGTCCCACCCTTCGTGGAACGTGAAAATGCACACGTTGCTTTCCGGCAAAAGTGTAATGTCGTGGCTCATAGCGCCCCTCTCTTTCGGCAATGAGGTTTGTTCCCCACTCCCTACCTCGATCATAACACAGGTTCAGAGCACATTGGGCCGAAGAATATGTGTTTTTTGTCACATTACGGCGTGAGAAAAGACGCTTTGTTCATTGTGAGCGTGCATAAGCAAGCGCTTCTTCTAGCGTTGCGAAAATATGCACGTGCAAATGGCCGAACGCCTCGCTTTGCAAACCTCTTGCCACCATCTGCGCCAATTTTTCGGTGCTGACCAAGATCAACGTTTTGCGCATCGGGTGACGGAAAACAGCGTTCGGCCCACGCGCGAAGCTGTTGGCCGAACGCAACATACCGTCCAGCGTCATTTTCACGTGGGTAAAGTCCACAATCAGGTGGAGCGGCTCGTTGGCCGTCTCAAAGATGCGGCGAAAATCTTGGGCACGGGAGCGGATGCTTTCCGGAGCGTCCCACCCTTCACGGAACGTGACGATGCAGATCGGCTCGTCGGGCAAGAAAGTTATCTCATGGCTCATCATATCTTCCCGCCTAATTTCCATTTTGCATCTTAGATCATAAGGAAGTTAAGCAAGGAGGCAAGTTGAGCGAGACTCAGCTCGTCAGTACACAATCTGCGCAAAC
>JALSSH010000446.1 GCA_026984385.1 Ardenticatenia bacterium
GCGCTTTCTCTGGAGTGCTGTTGTTGCACGTGGGCGTCTAGTGTGCCGTCGTGGAGCGTGACGACAATGGGCGTGCCGACCGGCGCGTCATAAACGCTGGTGACGGGCGCGCCGTCGGCGCGGCGCACCATGGCGTAGCCGCGCTTGAGCAACGCGCGCGGGTTGGCCGTTTCCAGCCGATGGTGCAAAGCGTGCAGACGGGCACGGCGCTGAGCGAGATCGTGGCGCGTGTGCAAACCGGCGCGCCCGAGCAGGTCGTCTACGCGCTGGCGAGCGGTCAAGATGACGTGTTGAGGCGAAAGCCGCGCCAACCAACGGCGTTGTGTTTGGACGCGCTGCCGCCGTTCGGCGATCTGGGCGCTCAGCGCGGCGCGCATTCGCTCTGTCCTGGCGCGCAACTCCTCGCGCAACATAGCGCCATCCGGCGTGACCAGCTCAGCGGCGGCGGAAGGGGTCGGCGCGCGCAAGTCGGCGGCGAAGTCCACCAACGTAAAGTCGATCTCGTGCCCCACACCGCTCACAACCGGAATGCGTGAGGCGGCCACCGCGCGCGCGACGGCCTCGTCGTTGAAGCACCACAAGTCCTCCAAGCTGCCGCCGCCGCGTGCCACGATAATCACGTCGGCGTTGGTGTGCGCGTTGAGCCGTTCCAACGCGGCCACGATCTGCGCGGGCGCTTCCGCGCCCTGAACAAGCGTCGGGCTGAGGATCACTTCGGCCAACGGGTAACGGCGGCGCAAAACGTTTTGAATATCTTGGAAGGCGGCGGCGGTGGGCGAAGTGACCACGCCGATCACACGCGGGTAGGGCGGAATGGGGCGCTTGCGGGCAGGGTCAAAAAGTCCCTCGGCTTCTAGGCGCGCCTTGAGCTGTTCGAACTGGCGGTGCAGATCGCCGACGCCCGTTTCTTGGAGCGTGTCGCACACCAATTGATACTGTCCGCGCACCTCATAGACCGTGACGCGCCCGTGCGCCAGCACATGCGCGCCGTGTTCGGGCGCAAAACGCAACCGCGCCGCGTGCGAACGCCACATCACGCATTGGATCTCACTGTGAGCGTCTTTGAGCGTAAAGTACAAATGGCCGGAGGCGGCGCGCGTCAGGCGGCTGAGTTCGCCTTCCACCCACACGTCTTGCAGCGTGGGGTCGAGTTCGAACAAGTCGCGGATGTGGGTGGTGAGTTGCAGAACGGAAAAAATGTGGTCCATAGCACGTCCGAAAATTTTCATACAGCGTCATTGTACACCGCGCGCGCGGGACGCGCTACGCGAGAAAAAGGGCGTTTGCTCGGGCGTAGGGTGGCTCGGTGTGTGTTTTTGAACCCCTTTGTTATCGTTCTTTGTTGCCTCTAGGTTCAACGGAGTATAATGGACGCCATGTTGAGGGTATAAGCCCATGATGAGGGATGCGGAGACTGTGAGCACTGGGCCGAACAAGCACGGCGCGCTGTATGACGAAATAACCCAATTGGATGCCTCGCTGAGCCAAATCGCAGAAGCGCTCCGCGCTCAGCGTGATATGCTCCGCCAGCACGGGATGAGCTTGCCCCCGGGCACGCTGAGCGGCTTCCGTGATGTACAGCGGCGCTTGATGGCCGTTGCCCCCCAGTTGACCAAAGACGCCCGCGAACTCACCCAATTGCACGCCCTGGCTCAAACAACCGCCTTGATCACCTCTACGCTGAAGTTGGACGCGGTGCTCAACGAGGTGATGGATACCGTGATCGCGCTCACCGGTGCGGAACGCGGTTATATCGTCTTGCGCGACGAGCAAAGCGGCCAAATGCAGTTCCGCATCGCGCGCAATTTGGGCCGCGAAACCCTTGACGAAAGCGGGTTTATCGTCAGCCGCACCATCGTTAACCAGGTGGCAGAAAGCGGCGAACCCGTCCTGACCACCAACGCCCAAGCCGACCCGAACTTCAGCGGGAGCAAAAGCGTAGTGTTGCA
>JALSSH010000447.1 GCA_026984385.1 Ardenticatenia bacterium
GGCCTGGGCGGAGTTTTGACCGGCTATGTTGCGGCGGATATAGGCTTCTTCTTTGGCGATGAAGGCGCGTTGGGCCTCGTACTCTTTGCGCAAACGCGCGTGGCGCTCGGTGCGTTGTTGGACGTAATGGCTGTAGTTGCCGCGATAGACTTCCAACTGCCCCCAAGCCATTTCCCAGATGGTGGAAATAACGCTGTCCATAAAGTAGCGGTCGTGGCTGACTACCAGCAGCGCCCCGCGCCAACTTTTCAGGAAGCCTTCCAACCATTCAATCGCGTTGATATCCAGATGGTTGGTCGGCTCGTCCAGCACAAGCAGTTCGGGCGCTTCTAGCAACAGCCGTGCCAGCAGCGCGCGGGTGCGCTGTCCGCCGGAAAGGTGCGCCAGGGGTTTGTGGTCGTCTTGCGGCCCGAAGCCCAGCCCGCGCAACACTTGACGCGCACGCGCTTCATACGTGTAGCCGCCGTCGTCGGCGAAGCGCTGCTCTTCGTGGCCGTAGCGTTCGAGCAAGCGTTCGAGTTCCGCGCCTTCCGCCACGCTGATCGCCTCGCTGAGCTGGGCGAGTTGCGCTTCTTGGGCGCGCAGCGCGTCAAAAGCGCTCAGCGCCTCTTCCCAGAGCGTGCGCTCGGTGGAAGCAGGCGGGCGCTGAGGTAAGTAGCCGATGCGTAGTCCCTTCATGTGGTGCACAGCCCCCGCCGTCGGCTCTTGCAGCTTGATCAGCACTTCGAGCAAGGTCGTTTTGCCGACACCGTTCGGCCCCACCAACGCGATCTTTGCGCCGTGCGGAATTTCTAGCGAGATGTCCGAAAAAATGTCGTGTGCGCCGTAGGCTTTGGCGAGGTTGTGTGCGCTGAGAACCGCCATAGCGTTCCTTGTGCGTGGTGCGTTGATCTTCGTTTGCGCGCCGATTATACCATGCCCACCGCGCGCGTGTGCGTGCGCTCGGCGCGCCGCCTAGCCGCGCGCAGCGCGGCTGACGCGCGGCGGATGCCGCGCGTAGTGCGCCGAATGGCGCACGGGCGGCGCGCCCGCTCCGGCGGGCGCAACCGCATCCGCACAGGGACGCCTGCCCGCGCCCGCTCATCCCGTCGCTCGCGCGGGGTCAGACTACCCCCTGCGGATCGGCCTCATACTGTCTGCGCATCAGCTCGATCTGGCGTTTGCGGTCGGTCATAAAGTCCAAAATCGCCGGAAACGCCATCGGGATCAGCTCCAGCCGGTCATGTTCACGCGGGCGCACAAAGCAGTACAGCTCCAAATCTTTGGCGGTGCGCTCCAAACGCTCCGGCGTGATCGCCCCGACGCCTTCCGTGTGCAACATCTCCTCGATCTGCGCCAGGGTCAAAAAGCGTTCGCCCTCCGGCCAGATGAGCGTCACCAACCGCGCGAGTGGGGTCATCTGGCCCCAGATCGTTTGCACGATCTCTTCTTGGAGCGTGCGGCGCGAGGTGGCGCGGTCGAGGTGCTCGATGTTGAGCAAACCCGCGTTTTGCGCATCTTGATCCAGTTCCTCAACCATCGCCTGGCAGATCATCTGCACAATGTTCGGGTGGCCGGCGGAAATTTGGTAAATGCGGTTGATCACCTGCTCGGACTGCTCGATCCACACGTTGAGCATCTCGAAAGGCTCGGCCACCAACCGATGCACCACTTTCGGCGGCAAAGGCGCTAAGCGCACCGCCTGCGTGAAGTTAAAAAGCGCGGAGTAAGGGTCGCCGATGGCGTGCATCAGCCACTTTTCACCGCTAAAAACGTATTGGCAACGTTTTTCGTTGGAAAGTGAGCGGAAAGTGCGGAAAAGCGTTTCTTGCCGCTCCGGGCGGCGGTCAAAGAGCAGCAAACTATCCACCTCGTCGAAGAGGAAAACCACGCTTTTACCCGTGTGGCGCTTTTGCAACTCTTCGACCACCAACTCAAATTGCACCGGATCGGCGTCCTGGGGTATGTTCACATTCCAACGACGGTTGATCAGCCAGAAAAACGAGCGATACGTCGTGGCCCCGTGACAGTCCAGATAGTAGGGGGCGTATTCACTGTCCGCTGCGGCCAGCAAACGTTGGATGCGTTGCAGGGTGGACGTTTTGCCGATGCGACGCCCGCCGATCAACGCGACGCTGTGCGTGCGTAGCTTGGAGCGCACCTCGTTGATCTCGCGCTCGCGTCCGAAAAACATATGCTCCGGCACAGGCCCGCGCGTGTAAAAGGGCGAAACGGTGGTCAGGTGCACTTGGTCCAACACCAGATCGCCCAGGGCGCGTGTGGGGCGTTGCGCACCGATCAAGTGCTTAACGTCGGCTTCGTCCAACACCAGCACGGTGAAGTCAACATGCCGCAACGGTTCGAGCACTTTGTCTATATCCGGCCTGCCGGTGATGTTCACCACAAAGGCGAATTGTTCTTCCAACGGCAGAGGTGAGATGGCGTGCAACACATCGCGCCCCACTTCTTCCGCGCTGCGGTGCGAATAAAGGAACAGCACCGCGCAATGCGGGGGCGGCAACTTGAGCCGAAACGGGCGCAATTTGTACACCGCCAACCGCATATCCGTCGGCGTATTTTGCGGCAAGAGCGTTTCTTGCACGTCCAGCGCTACCCCAAAGGCGCGGATCAGCGCCTCCAGTGGCTTTTGGGCCGCGTGCGGATTTTGACGCAAGGCCGCCAACGTCTGCTCCCAAATCTGCGAAATTTCTTTGCGTGCGGACGTGTGCACCAGGTCGGCCATCGTCGCGTCCCAGCGGCGGTCAATGTGCAGCGGCATCCCTTCGGCGCGGGCGCGCTCGTAACTGCGGCGATACCCTTCGCGCAAAGCAGGGAGCGCTTCGGCCATTATGCCGTGTAGCACGCGGATCACGGTGATCTCGTCCGGATCGGGGGAATGCACGAAAGCGCGGATCACGTTCGGTTGTGACGCGCTTAAAAAGCTAAAGGGGCGCGGTTCTTCGCGCACGATCTCGTAACGCGCCGGGGCAGGGTGTGCCTCGTCCACCGTCGGGATCATGGCCGGAGAAGCCGCCCCGGGCAAGGTGGCCGTCACTTGCCGAAAAGCGGGCATCTGTCCGTGTGCATTCAAAAATTCGTAGAGGTCTTGGAACGTAAACAGACCGGAAAGCGCGCGCCGTGCCGCGTCTAGCACTTCTTGCACAAAGCGACGCAACCGTCGCTCCGGCGACAAATTTTCCCTTCCCCAAGCCGCAAACACACGCCGTAACAGCTCCTGAGGCGGCAATTTGCCCACTTCGGCGATACCTTGCACACCCTGCACATACCACGCTTCGGTCAACACCACCGCCGCCGGAAATTGCGGGGGTTGGTTCGTGGCCCCCTCCATCGCACGACGGCACGCCGTTTCAAATGCGCTCAGCGATTGCTCTGTGCGCTCGATCAATGGCATCACTTCGCGCATTTGAACGATCAACCCGTCGATTAGCTCACGCAACGCACGCCACGCCGCCAATCGCGCTTGGATGGCGATACGCCGCGCCACAACGTCCAATACGGTTTCGGCGTGTGTGTTGAACTCGGCCAGCAAGGCCCGTTTCGCCCCCCCACCAAAACGCCCGCCGGAACGTGCATCATACTGTGCCGCCGTTTCCAGTAAGGCGTTGTGTGCCAGATGATAGGCGGCGTCTGCTTCGTCTTCTTCCCATTCCAAGCGCGGGAGCAATTTATCCAAGTGCTTTGCCAGTGCCTCCAACGCGCTGATCGTCCATACCAACCCGTACCCTTGCGCATAGGCCAGCTCTACGCTGCTATTGAGCACGGTTTCGCGCACTTCTGCCAGGCGTTCTTCCAGCGCATTGTCAACGCGCACACGCAGCGTATCCGGCACGGTGGTAACCGTGCCCAAGGTAGGGGGTGGCGCGGCTTCGGTTTCTTGTGTCAGACGCGCCCACTCATTGCGAACCAGAGTGGAGAGGCTTACGTCTTGTTTTTCCAGGCGGCGGGTGAGCGCCGCTGCGCTCAGGTCATACGCCCATTGGCGCAAACGTTCCGCCACGCTCGGGGAAAGCAACAGTTCCTCGTCGGTGATCGCCTCATACGCCCGCCGCGCCAGCTCCTCGGCCCACTGAGCAAAGGGCATCGAGACGCGCATTCCTTTTAGCGCGCGTAGCACTGCACGTGCCAGCCCCACCGCCGCCAAGTCCATCGCGGCGCGGACGGGCAAGGCTACTTTGCTCACGCCAAAGGTGCTATAGCCGCGAAAGTGATCCGTGCCCGAAGGGTGCTCGATAGGTTCGGGCAATGTCCCTTCGGTTTGTTCTTGCAACGCTGCCGCGACCCAAGTTGTCACACACTCCGCCAAAGCGTGTTCCGGGGGTTCGGGGAGCGGGTGCGCGGCGTCGTCGGTCAAAAAGATCATATCCAGGGCAGGGCGCGGCGGCGCGGCGGGCAACGAATAGCCGGTTACGGGGAGTGTGGAGCGGAAAATGTGGGGCTGAAGCGTGTAAGCGTCAATTTCGCGCAGCGTGGCGTAGACGTTCGCCATTTCCAGCACATGCTCCGGATCGTTGGGGTGGGGAGCGCGCAACGTAAAAACGCCCATAATGGTTGTGGGGTGTGTTCCGCAAAGCGCTCGCAATCGAGATGCTACATCAAAAAGCATTCCGCTCCCTTCGGCTTCGGCCAATGACGCCAAAACGTAGATGCGGCGATCCCATTCCTGCTTCCTGCCCACGCCCACGCTATGCAGCCACTGGGTCAGCTTATAGAGCGTTTCGCCGACCAATGCGGCGTTGTCAAAAAGCAAAAGCCGATTGTACGCTCGCACCAAATGCGGCTCGTTGAGCACTTCACGCGAGCGGGGGGAATGCGGCCACCAACGCGGCACGCCCAGATGCGAGTAGCGCCCGGGAACATCCGTCCAGGGCAGGGCGTCCATTTCGAGTAGCAAGCGTTCTTCGCGGGGGAGCATGGCCTCTTCCCGCAAAGAACGGCGGCGCGCTAATGCCAACAAGCGCACGTTGGCTTGCCGTTCACGTTGGGGCAACAAGCGCTCGAACATCGCATGCACGCGCGCAACGGCGCGCAAGCCCACTTGCCCCAGCCCGATCACCAACACGGCCTGGCGCAACGGCGCGCGCAAGGGGCGGGCACGTTCACCAAAGCGCCCTAAGCTCACCAGCGTGAAGGTCTCCGTGGGCCGTCTTCCCATCGGCGTCGTTCTCCCTGTGGCGGGGAGATGTTGCTGACCGATTTACGGCCAGCGCATCTCGCGCAGTGTCTTTGTCCTGCTTAATCATAGCACGGCTGGAGTTAAACGGCGGCGGGTTGTGGGGGCGTTTCAGCATCCTGCGGCGGATTTACGATTAAACGGGTAGCAGCGCAGGAACAACGCTTGCCCGACTCACAAAAAGCCGATTTCCCCTTTTGCGAAAAATGCTTTTGCTCCCAAGTGAGAATACGCTCAAAGTACGTGGGTGCATTTTCAACTTTGGGCACACCTGTTTTTTGGGGGGAATGGTGACATCTCTCAGCGGCAGTGCAAACGCGATCTCTGCGACAATATTCCCCGAAAGTTGCAATCCCGCCCCAGATTTGGCTTGTTCCCCTGGGGCGGGCGTGAGGGTTTATGTCAGCGCCTGGGGAAAGGCTGCCCGACGTTTGGGCATAGCGGCAACGCCGACCGCGTTACTCGTGTTCGGCCAAAAACTTAGTCGCCAGCGCGACGCTATCTTTGGGGCTGACCTTGACGTGCGCGTCCACCACGACGCCGTTTTCGTCAACGACCCAGTGCGAGCGAATGACGCCCATATACGTTTTGCCGTACATTTTCTTCTCGCCCCACGCGCCCCACGCTTCCAAGATTTCATGTTCGGGGTCGGAAAGCAGGTCGTAGGGCAAATGTTCTTTGTCCTTCCATTTGCGCAACGCCTCCGTTGGGTCCGGGCTTAGCCCCAGCACCACCGCGTTGGCGTTTTGGATGCGCGGGAACTCGTCCCGAAAGCCGCAAGCCTGCGTGGTGCAACCGCTCGTTCCCGCCTTTGGGAACGCGAAGATCACGACCTTCTTCCCGCGAAAATCGCTCAACCGCACGGTCTGGCCGTCTTGGTTAGGCAACGCAAAATCGGGGGCTTTTTCACCGATGTTAGGCATAGTGCAATTCCTCCTGGTGGTCTACCAACCATGCGCAGAATGTAGCAAACCCCGCTCCCCGCTCCCAGTGCCATAGCCCGCACGTCAAAACTTTGTGCAAAGAGCCTACAAAGTGCGGGACAAATGCGCGATAATATCGTGCGCATAACGACAAGTTGCACAAGCAACACCCTACAGGAACAGTACAGGAAAGGACACCTCCCTCATGCAGGAGATCACCAAGGTTGTGTTGGCCTACAGCGGCGGCCTGGATACCTCGATCATCGTTCATTGGCTGAAAGCAAATTACGGCTGCGAGGTGATTTGCTTCACCGCCGACCTGGGCCAAGAAGAAGAACTCGACGGACTGGAAGAAAAGGCGATCAAGACCGGCGCCAGCAAGCTCATCATCCGTGATTTGCGCGAAGAGTTCTTGCGCGATTTTGTTTTCCCTACCTTACAAGCGGGCGCGGTCTACGAGCGGCTCTATTTGCTGGGCACGTCGTTTGCCCGCCCCCTGATCTCTAAACATCTGGTGGAGATCGCCGAGGCGGAAGGAGCGGAAGCGATTGCGCACGGTTGTACCGGCAAGGGCAACGACCAAGTGCGTTTTGAGCTGACCGCGATGGCGCTCAACCCCAAGTTGCAAGTGATCGCCCCCTGGCGTGAATGGGATATCCGCAGCCGCGAAGACGCGCTGGAGTACGCCGCCAAACACGGCGTGCCGGTCAGCTCCACGCTCAAGAGCATCTACAGCCGCGACCGCAACCTTTTCCACATGAGCCACGAAGGCGGCCCATTGGAAAATCCCTGGACCGCACCGGAAGAAGCGATGTTCGTCCTCACGCGCAGCCCACAAGACGCGCCGGACGAGCCGACCGAGATCGAGTTGGAGTTTGAAGGCGGTGTGCCGATCGGCATCAACGGCGAGCGGCTCGACCCTGTGACGCTTTTCGGGCGGCTGAACAAGCTCGCAGCGGCCAACGGCATCGGGCGCGTGGACATGGTGGAAAATCGGCTGGTCGGCATGAAGTCACGCGGCGTTTACGAGACCCCGGGCGGCACAGTTGTACACATCGCGCATCAAGCGCTAGAAAGTTTGTGCTTGGATAAGCAAACTATGCACTACAAAGACTTGCTCGCGCTCAAATACGCCGAGTTGGTCTACAACGGCCAGTGGTATACCGGCCTGCGCGAAGCGTTGGACGCCTTCGTCCAAGTGACTCAGCGCACGGTCACCGGCACGGTGCGGATGACGCTTTACAAAGGCAACGTGATCGTGAACGGACGCAAAAGCCCCTACAGCCTCTACCGCGAAGATTATGCCTCCTTCGGCCACATGGATATCTACGATCAAACCGACGCCAAAGGCTTTATCAACATGTTGGGGCTGCCGATGAAGGTTGAGGCGCTCTTGCGGTTGGAAGGGGCGAAGGACAGCGGCTACAGCCGACCGGATTACACGCGCTTTAAGCGCGACTGAGGCACACAAGGGGGCTTGCTATGACGCTATGGGGCGGGGTTTTTTCTCACGAAACCGACGACGCCGTGCGCCTTCTGAACGACAGCTTGCGCTTTGACTGGCGGCTTTACGACGTGGACATCAGCGGCAGCATCGCCTGGGCGCGCGCTCTAGCCGCAGCAGGCGTGTTGACCACCGCCGAGCGCGACACGTTGATCGCAGGGTTGGAGCGTGTGCGGGCGGAGTTCGCGCGCGGCGCTTTTACCCCCGCCCCGAGCGACGAGGACATCCACACCGCCGTTGAGCGCCGTTTGCGCGAGATCGTCGGCGAGGTGGCGGGCAAGTTGCACACAGGCCGCAGCCGCAACGACCAAGTGGCGACCGATGTGCTGTTGTGGCTGTTGGAAGCCGTGCCCAAGCTGCGCGCGCAGCTCGTGGAGCTGGCCGCCGCGCTGGCCGAACAGTCCGAGCGCTCCGCCGACGTGTTGCTCCCGGGCTATACGCACTTCCAACCCGCTCAACCGCTTGCGTTGGCGCATTGGTGGCTGGGGCACTTCTGGCCGCTGACGCGCGACGTGGCGCGGCTGGAGGCGTTCGTGGAGGCCTGGCGCGCCAAATGCCCTTTGGGGGCGGGCGCGTTGGCCGGCACGCCCTACGCCGTAGACCGCGCGGAGCTTGCCGAGACGCTCGGCTTCAGCGCACCCACGCCCAATAGCCTGGACGCGGTCGCAGACCGGGACCACGTGGCCGAGTTCCTTTTCGCCGCCACCCTGATCGGCGTACACCTGAGCAAATTGGCCGAGGACTTGATCGTTTTTGCCAACCCTGCGCTGGGCTTTGTGCGCCTGGACGAACGTTACAGCACCGGTAGCAGCCTGATGCCCCAAAAGCGCAACCCCGACCCGCTAGAGTTGGCGCGCGGCAAGGCCGGACGTTTGCTCGGCCACTTGGCGGGCTTCCTGGCGACGCTCAAGGGACTGCCGAGCGGCTATAACAAGGATTTGCAAGAGGACAAAGAGCCGCTCTTTGACGCTTACGACACGCTGAGCGCGCTTCTGCCGCCACTGACCGGCTTGGTGCGCACGGTGCAATTTGACGCCGAACGCACCCGCGCCGCGCTAAACGAGGCTATGCTCGCCACCGACCTGGCCGACTATTTGGTGGGGAAGGGCGTGCCCTTCCGCCAAGCGCACGGTTTGGCGGGGCGGATCGTGCGGCTAGCCGAAGAGCGCGGCGTGCCGCTTTCTGCGCTGACGTTGGCGGACTATCGGAGCGTTTCGGACGCCTTCGAGGAGGACGTGCGCGCGGTCTTTGACTTTGCGGAGGCGGTGCAGCGGCGTAAGGCGTTCGGCGGCACGGGCGACGTAGCGAACCAGGCCCAGCAGGCGCGGGCCTGGCTCGCGGCGCACGGCCACCCTTCGAGTTAGTCTTCTACAAGCGGCGCGTCGTCAATTGGCGGCAAACCGTACTCGGCGCGGATGGTGTTTTCCAGCTCCAGCGCGATCGCCTCGTTTTCGCGTAGAAACTGCTTGGCGTTTTCGCGTCCTTGGCCGATCAGGTCGCCG
>JALSSH010000448.1 GCA_026984385.1 Ardenticatenia bacterium
GGCGCTCGCCAACTTCGAGAGCATCCTAGAGCAATCCGACGCGATCATGGTCGCGCGCGGTGACCTGGGCGTCGAAACACCCGCCGAGCGCGTGCCCGTGCACCAAAAGAACATCATCCGCCGCTGCAACCAGGTTGGCAAGCCGGTGATCACGGCCACGCAGATGTTGCAAAGCATGATCGAAAACCCGCGCCCCACGCGCGCCGAGTCGACCGACGTGGCGAACGCGATCTTCGACGGCACGGACGCGGTCATGCTTTCCGGCGAGACGGCGGTCGGCAAATATCCGCTCCAGTCGGTCGAGACGATGGTCAAGATCGCGGAGATCGCCGAAGAATACATGCGCCAGCACGTGGAAATGCACCCCGTCACACTCACCCGCGAGGCGATCCTGGGCAGCGACCCCGCCGTGCGTCTGGTGCCCGCCGCCGTAAGCCACGTCACCAGCGGGCTGGCGCAAATGCTGGATGCCAAGCTGATTATCGCCAGCACGCGCTCCGGCTATACGGCGCGCCGCATTGCGCGCGTGCGCCCCAACACGCCCATTCTCGCCACCACGCCCCATCGCGCCACCTACAATCGGCTGGCGCTCGTTTGGGGCGTCACGCCGATGTTGGTGGAGCAGTTCCAAACCATTGACGAGATGATCGAGGTCTCGGTAGGAAAAGCACAGGCCGCCGACTTGGTGCAAGAAGGCGACCTGATCGTGTTGGTGGGCGGTGTGCCTTTCGGCATCGGCAACCCCACCAATTTTCTTAAGGTGATGTGCGTAGGACAAAGCGGGGAGTGCGCTCAGTAGTCCTCTTCCACATATTCGACAGGCGCGTCGGCGGCGTCATAGGCGGGGGGCGCAGCGCCGAGTTGCGCCGCCACGCTGCGCCGCCGCGCCCCTTGCTGAGCGGGCGACGGTTGCGGCGCGGCGCAATAGGGGCACAAGTTCCACGCCAGCTCCAACAGCTCGCCGCAGCTTGCGCACGCCTTTTTTAGCCGCGTGTGGCAATAGGGGCACACCTGCCAATCGTCCTTGGCCGCGCGCCCGCAGCCCGGGCAAACCGGGCGCTCCTCGATATTCTGCAACAGCGCCTCTTCTTCCAACGAGCGCTCGTAAGCTTCGGCCAACGTTTCCGGCGGGCGCAACATCACGTAAATCACCAGCCCGAAGACGCCCAGCACCGCCACCACCAACGCAGCGGCAATTTGCGCCAACGGGTCACGGGAACGCTGACGCATATCCCGCCACGTCCACATGATCAGCGCCAGCCAAAAAGCGGTCGCCACCGCGCCCGTCGCCGTGATCAGCGTCAGAACCAACGTGTTGAGGGTCTCTTGATCCAAGCTCATGCCCACTCTCCGAGGGTGTATTGCGCCCCAAAACGCATCACAAGCCAACCAACGTGCGGCGCAAAAAGGCCAGATCATCCAACGCGCGCCCCGCTCCGACCGCCGCCGCCAGCATCGGATTTTCCGCGCGATAGGCCGGCACACCGATCTTCTGCGTGATGTACTCCTCGATACCGCGCAAAAGCGCCCCGCCACCGGTCAAGACCACGCCGCGATCAATGATATCGGAGGCCAGCTCCGGCGGCGTTTTTTCGAGCACGGATTGCGCCGCGCCCACAATCGAGGAAAGCGGCTCTTGGATCGCCTCGATCACCTCGCTGGTCGTGATCGTGATCGTGCGCGGCAAGCCGCCCACCTGGTCGCGGCCCTGGATTTCCATGCTCAGCTCTTCGCCGATGGGCACAGCCGCGCCGATCTGAATTTTGACCGACTCGGCGGTCGGCTCGCCGATCACCAAGCTGTATTTGCGCCGCACGTAGTTGATGATCGCCTCGTCTAAGCGCATCCCGCCCATGCGCACGCTTTCAGCCACCACGATCCCGTTCATCGCCAGCACCGCCGCCTCACTCGCGCCGCCGCCCAGGTTGAAGATCATGTTACCCGCCGGCGTGCTGATCGGCATCCCCGCGCCCAGCGCCGCCAAAAGCGGCTCCGGCAACAAATAGGCCTCACGCGCACCGGCGCGCACCGCCGCTTCGTGCACGGCGCGTTTTTCCACGCTCGTCACACCATACGGCACGCTGAGCATCACCTCCGGCCCGCGCAGTTGCATCCGCCCGCCCACTTTGCGGAAAAAATAGCGCAACATCGCCTCGGTCACCTCATAGTCCGCGATCACCCCGTCGCGCAAAGGGCGCACCACGTCAATATGTTCAGGGTGCCGCCCCCACATGTCGCGGGCCTCTTGCCCCACCGCAACCACGCGCTCATCTTCTATGGTGAGCGCCACCATCGAAGGCTCTTGCAACACAATCTGCCCGTTGGCGTAAATCAGCACGTTGTTTGTGCCCAGGTCTACGCCGAGTTTGCGTGAGAAAATACCCATGCGTTCCGTGCCTTCCTCAGTCCGTAGGCTTGTGTTTCCAGTTCCTTATATACCCCAAGGCCGCTTTGCGCGCGAATAAAAGCTGTGGAGGCTTCGCCCCTGCATCCCGCAAAAAACACCGCGCCGATGCTCGCTCATCGGCGCGATGCTCCCAGCTCCAACTGTCCCATCCGCGCGAAGGCTACGCCTCGTCCTCGTCCTCCAACGTGCGGATGCGCTGCCCGGGCCGCTTCATCGCGCGCTGATGCACCTTCGCCGCGATCTCCGCGCGCCGCAGCTCCTGCACGATATGCGCGCGCTCGTCTTCCGCCACGCCTTCCTCCATCAACTGCCGTGCGCGCTCGCGGGCGGCCTCGATCTGTTCCATGTCCAGTTCGTAGAGTGACTCGGCATCATCGGCCAACACCGTGACTTTGTCCGGGCGCACGTCCACCACGCCGCCGTACACCACAAAGCTCACGATGTCTTCGCCTTCCACAATGCGCAGCTCGCCAAAGCCCAGCGTGCTGAGCAGCAACGCATGGTTGGGCAGCACACCCATCTCCCCTTCACTTCCGGGGATGATCACCATATCCGCCTTGTCCGTGTGGTAAAGTTCGCGCACGCGGGAAACCACTTCCACCTCAATCGGCATATCGCGTTCTCCTTGCCCGCCCAAACACAAGGTTTAGGCGTGCTCTTCCGCTTGCGCCTCTTCGTAGCGCTTCAGCACATCCTCAATCGGACCGGCCATGTAAAACATCTGCTCCGGAATGTGGTCCAGCTTGCCGTCCAGGATCATACGGAAGCCGCGCACCGTGTCCTTGATCGGCACATAGCGCCCTTCGCGCCCGGTGAATTGCGTCGCCACGAAGAACGGCTGGCTCAGGAAGAACTGGATGCGCCGCGCCCGCGCCACAATCGCGCGGTCTTCCGGCGAAAGCTCGTCCACGCCCAAAATAGCGATGATGTCCTGCAAGTCCTTATAGCGCTGGAGCACTTGTTGCACTTCGCGCGCGGTGTTGTAATGCTCTTCGCCCACGATGTTCGGGTCCAAAATGCGGCTGGTGCTCGCCAACGGGTCTACCGCCGGATAGATACCCTGCTCGGCAATCGAACGCTCAAGCGCCAACGTGCCGTCCAAGTGCGCGAACACCGCCACCGGCGCGGGGTCGGAATAGTCGTCGGCGGGCACATACACCGCCTGCAACGAGGTGATCGATCCGGTCTTGGTGGAGGTGATGCGCTCTTGCAAGTCGCCCATCTCCTGGGCCAACGTCGGCTGATACCCCACCGCCGAAGGCATACGCCCCAGCAACGCGGAAACTTCCGAACCGCTCAGCGAAAAGCGGAAGATGTTGTCAATGAACATCAGCACATCGCGGCCATGGTCGCGGAAATATTCCGCCATTGCCAAACCGGTCAGCGCCACCCGCAAACGCACCCCGGGCGGCTCGTTCATCTGCCCGAAGACCATCGCCGTTTGGCCCAACACGCCGCTTTCTTCCATCTCGCCGTAAAGCTGCGTGCCTTCGCGCGTGCGCTCGCCTACGCCCGCAAACACCGAAAAGCCCTCATGCTCCTTAGCAATCGAGCGGATCAGCTCCATGATCACAACGGTTTTGCCCACGCCCGCGCCGCCGAAGATGCCCGCCTTGCCGCCCTTGCGGAAAGGCGCGATCAGGTCAATCACCTTGATGCCGGTCTCGAACATCTCCACCGAAGTAGATTGCTCGTCAAAGCTGGGCGCTTGGCGATGGATCGGGTAGTAGACTTCGGCGTTGACCGGCCCATGCTCGTCCACAGGGCGGCCCAAGACGTTGAAGATGCGCCCGAGCACCGCCTCTCCTACCGGCGTCATAATCGGCGCGCCGGTGGCATAAGCGGGCACGCCGCGTTGCAAGCCGTCGGTCGTGTCCATCGCCACGCAACGCACACGGTCGGCGCCGATATGTTGCTGCACTTCCAGGATCAAATCGTCCTGGCCCTCACGCGGCACCCGGATCGCGTCGTAAATTTCCGGCAGATCGGCGTCGGACGGGAAGACCACGTCCACCACACCGCCGAGCACCTGCGAAATCTGCCCTTGCACTTCCTGTTTTGTCGCGGTCGCCATAGGTTTTTTCTGTCTCCTCAAAACGTGGGGCGGCTAGGGCGCTTCTTCTTGCT
The DNA here is from genome assembly GCA_026984385.1 of Ardenticatenia bacterium. Classification (GTDB taxonomy): domain Bacteria; phylum Chloroflexota; class Anaerolineae; order Aggregatilineales; family Aggregatilineaceae; genus JALSSH01. Next base: position 4,535 of record JALSSH010000448.1, read on the forward strand.
GCGCCAAAGCCTCCACCCCGCCGATGATGTCCAAAATTTCGCTCGTGATCGCAAGCTGACGGGCTTTGTTGTATTCAAGCTGCAAAGCGTCTGCCAAACTTTCTGCGCTTTCCGAAGCGTTGCGCATCGCCACCATGCGCGCGCTGTGCTCGCTGGCGAGGCTTTCGCGCACGGCCTGCAAAATTTGCAGCTCGGTAAAACGCGGGATGATCTCGCCCAAGATCGCCTCAGCGCTCGGCTCAAAGATGTAGGAGCGGTTGCTGTAGTTCACTTCGGGGTCCGGCTCGACCAGCTCTAAGATGTCGCGCGTGCGCGGTTCAAAGGGCCGCAAAGGCAAAAGCGGCAACACGCGCGGTTGTTGGGTCATGGTGTTGATGAAGTTGGTGTAGGCGATAAAGACCTCGTCCACCTCGTCAAGAAATTCGTCAAACACCACGCGCGCAATCGGCGCCACATCGCCCAAGTCCGGCGCGGCGGGCAGATGGGAAAATTCCGCCACCAGCTTTTGTTCGCGCAAAAAAGGCGCGGCGTTCTCGTCCCGCCTCTTACGCGCGATCCAGCGGCGGATCAGGTCTCGCCCTTTGCGCCCGACCGTGACCCAGTGTGTCGGTTGACCGTAACGCTCTGCGAACTGCGTGGCGCGGCGCACAATGTTGGCGTTGTACGCCCCCGCCAGGCCACGGTCGCCGGTGATGATCACCACAGCGATCCGCTGCACCGGCTCGCGCACTTCCAACAGCGGGTGCGGCGGCGTGCCTTTCACCTGTGCCGCCACCCCCACCAGCACGTTATAAGCGTGTTGGGAATAGGGGCGGCTGGCGAGCATGGCCGCTTGCGCTTTGCGCACCGAGGAGGCCGAAACCGCCTCCAAAGCGCGCGTCACCTGGTTGATGTTCTTCACCGAGCGAATACGGCGCTTGATCTCTCTTGTCGTTGGCATGGGTTTTCGCTCCCCTAGGCCCGCAGCCGCCTACTCGGATTCATGCAAATCTTCCCAGGCTTCGTTGTACTCGTCAATCGCCTTCAGCAAAAGCGCCTCGATCGCGTCGGTCAGCTCGAAGTTCGCCTCGGCCAATTGCTTCTCAAAGTCCGGATATTGGGTGTGGAAATAGGCCAAAAAGCCTTCTTCCCACGCCTTGACCTCGGTCACCGGCACGTGGTCCAACTTGCCGCGCGTGCCCGCCAAAATCAGCGCCACCTGGTCGGCGAGTGGGGTCGGCTGATATTGCGGCTGCTTGAGGATCTCTTGCAAACGCATACCGCGATCGAGCTGTTGTTGGGTGGCTTTGTCCAAGTCCGAGCCGAACTGCGCAAAAGCGGCCAAGCTGCGGAATTGCGCCATATCCAAACGAAGCTGACCGGCCACCTTCTTCATAATCTTACGCTGCGCGTCGCCACCTACACGGCTCACGCTGAGGCCGGTGTTGACCGCCGGACGCACGCCGGAATAGAACAGGTCGCTTTCCAAGTAGATTTGTCCGTCTGTGATCGAAATGACGTTGGTGGGGATATACGCGGAAACGTCGCCGAGCAACGTCTCGATGATCGGGAGCGCGGTCAAGCTGCCGCCGCCGTGCTCATCGGAAAGCTGCGCGGCGCGCTCCAAAAGGCGGCTGTGCAAATAGAACACGTCGCCCGGGTACGCCTCACGACCAGGCGGGCGGCGCAACAAGAGCGAGACTTGGCGATAGGCCCAAGCGTGCTTGGAAAGGTCGTCGTAAACGACCAGCGCGTCTTGCCCTTTTTCCATGAAATACTCGCCCATCGTGCAACCGGCGTAAGGGGCGATGTATTGCAAAGCGGCGGGGTCGGAAGCGGAGGCCACGACCACGATGGTATGCTCCATCGCGCCGTACTTTTCCAGCGTCGCCACCACGCCCGCCACCTGAGCGCGCTTTTGCCCGATGGCAACGTAGATGCAGATCAAGTCTTTGCCCGTCTGGTTGATGATCGTATCCAACGCGATGGCGGTTTTGCCGGTCTGGCGGTCGCCGATGATCAGCTCACGTTGGCCGCGTCCAATCGGGATCATCGCGTCAATGGCGCGCAAGCCGGTTTGCACCGGACGGTTGACGTTCTTACGAGCCACCACGCCCGGGGCGATGCGTTCCACCGGCATATATTTTTCGGCCTTGATCGGCCCTTTGCCGTCAATCGGGTTGCCCAGCGCGTCTACCACGCGCCCGACCAACGCTTCCCCCACCGGCACAGAGATAATGCGGCCCGTGCCGCGCACCTCATCGCCTTCGCGGATGCCGGTGTAGTCGCCCATGATGATCACGCCGACGTTGTCTTCCGCCAGGTTAAAGGCGATGCCCATCACGCCGTTTTGGAACTGGACCAGCTCCTGGGAGCGGATGTTTTCCAGACCTTGCACGCGCGCGATGCCGTCGCCGACTTCGCCCACATAACCGACGTCAACGGCGCGGCGTTCGCGCTCAAAGCCGCGAATCTGCTCCAGCAGAGTTTTTGTCAGGTCGCTTGTCATTTCCGCCATAGATATTTTTTTCTCCTCGCAGCCAGGGAAACGGCAGCAATCTTGGTTTCTTGCGGTTACTAAAGTCACTCCAGAGGCTTTTTGCCGCGCGCTCGGGCGCTTCGGCATCCTCTTTATTCCCACGATGTCGTGCGCGGCGACCGCCTATCCGCCGCCGAAGTTGGACTCGCCGTTGTGGTCCGGATGGCGACCGGCCAGGCGGGAAACTTTTTGCCCCCCGCCCAGGCTAACGCTGCGCTGATACGCGGCCCAAACCGCGCGCGCGATCACGGTGCGCAACCCGCCCTTTTCCAACTGATAGAGCGCCTCGGCAGAAGTGCCGCCCGGGCTGGTGACCTGGTTACGCAGCTCGGCCAAGTGCCCTTCCACCTGCGCGGCGTATTCCACCGAGCCGCGCATGGTTTGCAAGACCAGCTTTTCGGCGATGTGGCGTGAAAAGCCCAAGTGCACGCCCGCGTCAACCAGCGCTTCCATGAAGAGGAACACATAGGCCGGCCCCGTGCCGCTGAGCGCGGTCGCCATATCCAAATAGTCTTCGTCCTTGACGTACACCTCTTCGCCGAGCGCCTGGAGCAAGGCCCGCGCCTGTTCACGTTGCAGCTCCGGCACTTCGGCGGTTGCCGTCCAAACGCTCATACTCTGGCCGATGCGTGCGGGCGTGTTGGGCATCACGCGCACCACAAAAGCGTTAGCCAACCCGTCCGCGATCTTGCGGATGGGCGCGCCAGCCACGATGCTGATCACCAGCGAGCAGGTGCGCGCCCCACCCCGCACCTCCGGCAACACCGCGTCCAGCACCTGGGGCTTGACCGAAAGCACCAAAATATCGGCTTTGGTGGCCGCTTCCAGGTTGTCGGTGGTGGTCTGCACGGCGTAACGCTCGCGCAGCTCGGCCAGACGGTCTACGCGCGGGTCGGCGGCGATGATCTGCTGCGGCGTGACAAGCTCGCGGCTGAGCAAGCCGTGAATCATGGCCTCGCCCATGTTGCCGCTGCCGATAAACCCGATGGTCAGGTCAGAAAACATCGTGTGTACGTTCCTTTGTGTGGCGAGCGGCGCACGCAACGCGCACATCACCGCTCGGGCGTGGTTCAACACCCGCCAATCATAGCCAAAAAACAGCAAACGTTAAAGTGCAAAAGCGCGTGGACACTCAGGCGTCCAAGTAATAGGTCATGTGCTGCAAATGCGCCACCGGATCAATATATTGCACATGCACTTCCGGCGGCACGGCCAACGTGATGGGCGCGTAGTTCAAGATCGCGCGCACGCCCGCTTGCACAAGCTGGTTGGCGACCTCTTGCGCCGCTTCTGCAGGCACGGCGATCATCGCCACTTTGATATTTTGGCGCTTGATCTCGCGCTCCAGCTCGTCCATCGCCAACACGCGCAACGCGCCGATCCGCTCGCCCACCCGTGCGGGGTCCGCGTCAAAAAGCGCCATCACCCGAAAGCCGCGCGGCGTAAAGCCCTTATAGTGCGCAATCGCGCGCCCCAAGTCGCCCGCGCCGACCACCGCCATCGGCCATTCGCGGTCGACGTGCAAAATCTGGCGCAATTGGTCGCGCAAATAGGCGATATGATAGCCAGTGCCTTGCTTGCCGAACTCTCCGAAGTGTGACAAGTCTTTGCGGATTTGCGCGGAGCTGATGCCCAGGCGTTCACCGAGTTCGTGGGACGAGGTATATTCCTGGCCCTCCTGCAACATACGGTTTAGCGCCCGCAAATAGATCGGCAGCCGCCCGACCACAATATCGGGTACGTTTTGTTTGCCCATCAGGCCGCAGGCCCCTTTCTTTGCTCGCAGAAATGTTTAGCGCCCCTCTGTGAATTCTCGTGCAATCCTAGCATGTTCGCCCGCCAAAAACAAGATTTCGATCACATATAATGCACCTTCCCAACAGGCGTTCGGCACAGGAGGAAAAGAGCAGCCGCGCCCTCCTCGTCGGCGGCACATTGCACATTGCACACCTCCCGCCCGCTTGCTATGATCGCAACAGCATACACCGGGGGAAACGCCATGAGCGGCGGCAAAAAACTATCGCGGCGGGAATTTTTGGGTCTG
>JALSSH010000449.1 GCA_026984385.1 Ardenticatenia bacterium
CTAAGGGGTACATCAACTACTACTACTTCGGCTATGTGATCGTGGGCGCGCCGACCAAACTTTTGGGCATTCGTCCGTCGCTGGCTTACAACTTGATCCTGCCGATGCTTTACAGCATGACGGGCATGGGCGTTTTCAGCGTGGCTTACAACTGGGCGCGCTTGTGCTACGCGCGCCCGGGCGCGGTGGAGCACGCGACGGTGGGCTGCTCGCGCCCGAACGCGGCGCGCACGTCGGCCACCGCTCACGACCAGCCTGCGGCTGACCGTTCGCGACGGCCTCGCGCGCGCCGCTTGCGCTTGCCGGCGGGCAACCCCTGGGTGGCGGGCCTGGCGGCCTTGATGTTGGCGGTGGTGTTGGGCAATTTGGGGGCGCTGCACGTTTTCGCCACCAACGTCGCCAAGCTGGGCGGCTACACGCAACAGCCGCTCTATCGCCAGGTGCGTTTGAGCGAAGCCGAGGCGCAGCGCAACACGCTTTACCAGCGTTTTTATGAGGAAGAAACCGAGCGCTTCCAAGACAAGCACGGGCACGCGCCTTCCGCGCCGGATGAGATCGCGGAAATTACGCAGAGCGCGCAGGAGCGCACCGAGGCGTACATCCAGAATTACGCCAAGCACCCGCCGCTTTACAAGCTCTGGGCGTATGAGGTGGGCAATCTGCGCAAGCAGATCGGCGCGTTTTTTGAGGGCATGGGGCGTCTTTTGGGCGGCGCGCAATTGCCGATGGCGACGCATCGGTGGTATTGGGGGCCGACGCGCATCATCTCGGAGCTGCCCAACGGGGCCGGGCACGGCGCGATTGCGGAAATGCCCTATTTCACGTTTCTCTACGGCGATTTGCACGCGCACATGATCGCGTTTCCGGTGACGCTGTTGGTTTTGCTCTGGGCGCTGGCGGAGATCGCGGGCGCGGGCTACGGCTTGCGGCGCGCTTGGCAGGCGGGCTTGGCGCTTTTCTGGGGCGCGTTGGCCGTCGGTGTGTTGCGCCCGACCAACTCGTGGGACTGGATCACCTATCTACTTCTGGCGCTGGGCACGCTCACCTACGCCGCGTGGGTTCGCGCGGACGCAACCGCCCGTGTGCGCGGGTCTTCCGCGCTGGCCGAACGCCTGTGGGCGCTGCTTCGTCCGAGCCGAGCGCGGCGCTTGTTGGTGGTGTTGTGGGCGTTGCCGATTGGCGCGTTGGGGCATGTGCTCTTTTTCGCCGTGCAGACTTTGCGCGCAGAACAGCAGGCGGCGCGCGGCCTGAAGGCGGGTGAGACGCTGATCGCGCCGCACGTTTCGCTCGGCGGCGCGCTGCTCTGGGCGGTGGGCGCGCTGATCGTGGTGGTCGGCGTGTACCTGGCCTTGCTGATCGCGGCGCGCGCCCGTGTGACCCGTCCGGTGTTGGTGGACTGGCTGGGGCGGGTGGTCGGCTTCGTGGTGTTGAGCGCGCTGGTCGCGCTGCCCTTTACCGCCTATTTCGCCACGCCCTATACCGCGATCAAACGCTGGGAGCTGGAGACTACGCCGCTTTGGGCCTATTTGTACATTCACGGGCTGTTTATCTTCATCGTGATCACGTTCTTGGCCTGGCAGAGCGCGCGTTGGTTACGGCAGGTGCGCGTGCGAGAACTGGAGGGGCTGGCCGTGCCGATCTTGGGCGGCGGGGCGGCGCTGGCGCTGATCGCCGTCGGCGGCGTGGTCTACGGCGTGCGCGAGGCGGCGGTGGCCGAGCTGGTCGTGCCGCTGCTTGTGTGGGCGGGCGTGCTTTTCGTGTTGCCGCGCCAAAGTCCGCTGCTACGCGCCGTGTACGCGCTGATCGCGCTGGCGCTGGCGATCTCGCTGGGCGTGGAGATCGTGGTTTTGGAAGGCGACATCGGGCGGCAGAACACGGTCTTCAAGTTCTATTTGCAAGTGTGGTTCATGCTCAGCATTGCGGGCGGGT
>JALSSH010000450.1 GCA_026984385.1 Ardenticatenia bacterium
GAAAACGCGCGCCGCGCCATCACGCTAGACGACGCGATCAGCGTGCAAAACCCCGACCCGATCCGCTGGCCCAGCGGCGGGTTGAGCTTGGACAATCTGCTGCGCTCCGGCTACACGGTGGAGGGGTTAACTGCCGTGCTGGATCAGCGCTACGGCACATACCGCTTGCAACCGGTCAACGATCCGATCTTTTTGCCCACCGCACCCCGTCCAGACGTGCCGAACGTCGGCGGACGGCTGCGCGTGGTCTCGTTTAACGTGAAGAACTTTTTCAACGGCGACGGACAAGGCGGCGGCTTCCCTACGCCGCGCGGCGCGGACACGTTCGAGGAGATGGTGCGCCAGCGTGATAAGCTGGTGGCCGCGCTGGTGGCGATGGACGCGGACGTGATCGGCTTGGTGGAGATCGAAAACGACGGCGACGGGCCTCATAGCGCCATCGCCGAGCTGACCGACGCGCTCAACGCGGCGGTGGGCGAGGACGTGTACGCCTACGTGCCCGATCCAGAAGGTCAGCCACTGCCCGAAGAAGGCGGGGACGCGATTAAGCAGGCGATCGTCTACCGCAAAAGCACCGTGCGTCCGATTGGCGAGCCGGTCACCACGCTGGCGCCGCCCTTCGACCAACGCCGCCCGCCCATCACCCAGAGCTTTGAGGAGATCGCCAGCGGCGAAGTCTTCACCGTCAGCGTCAATCACTTCAAGTCCAAAGGCTGCCGAGGCGCAGGCGTTGATCCGGACATGGGCGACGGGCAAGGCTGCTGGAACAACGAGCGCACCCAAGCCGCCCGCACACTGATCGAGTGGCTGGCGGGTGACCCGACCGGCGTGGACGACCCGGACGTGCTTGTGCTGGGCGATCTGAACGCCTACGCGATGGAAGACCCGCTGATGGCCTTCGCGGACGCGGGCTACACCAACTTGGCCTTTGCCTTCGGCGAGGCGGACGACTACTCGTACACGTACTACGGGCAGGTGGGGCTGCTGGACTACACGCTGGCCTCGCCCAGCCTAACGCCGCAAGCCACAGGCGCGGAGGTCTGGCACATCAACGCCGACGAGCCGCGCATCCTGGATTACGACATGGACTACAAGTCCGAAGGGCAGATCGTGAGCCTTTACGCGCCGGACCCGTTCCGCTCCTCGGACCACGATCCGGCGCTGGCGGGGTTGGCGCTGGGCGCGGGCGAGTGAGAAACGCGGGAAAAACACCCTTGAGGAGTGTCTATGCCTAAGATCGTGACTGTCGCACAAATGCGCGCTATCGAGCAGGCGGCAGACGCTGCCGGTCACAGCTACGCGCAGATGATGGAGCTGGCCGGAGGCGCGGTCGCTACGCGGGCGCTGGAGCTGCTCACCGCGCGGGAAGGCCCGCTCGTTTTGGCGTTGATCGGCCCGGGCAACAACGGCGGCGACGGGCTGGTCGCCGCGCGCAAGATCGCCGAGGAGCGCCCAGACGCCGATGTGCTCGCCTATCTGGTCAAGCCGCGCCCGACGCCCGATCCGAACTTGGATCGGGCGGTCGAGGCCGGGGTGCAAGTGCTCCAAGCTGCCGAAGACGCGGACTTTTCCGCGTTGCGCCGTGCTGCGGAGCGCGCGCACCTGGTCTTGGACGCGATTTTCGGCACGAGCTTACGCTTGCCGATTCGCGGGAGCGCGGCGCAAGTGTTGCAAGAGGTGGGGGATGCGTTGGCCGCACGCAGGCGCTCTTTGCCCTCTGCGTATCACACGCCGAGCGCTCCGCGCCCCCCTGCCCCGTCAAACTACACCGTGTTGGCGGTGGATTGTCCCAGCGGGGTAGATTGCGACAGCGGCGAAATGGACGCGCACACCTTGCCCGCCGACGAGACGATCACTTTTGCGGCGGCCAAACCCGGCCTGCTGACTTTTCCCGCAGCGGAGCGGGTCGGCGTGTTGCACATCGGCG
>JALSSH010000451.1 GCA_026984385.1 Ardenticatenia bacterium
GTGGGGATGTTTGCGGCGAGTGGGCCACTGGGCGCGCCGCCTAGCCGCGCACTGCGCGGCTGACGCGCGGCATCCGCCGCGCGTGGTGCGCCGAAGGCGCACGGGCGGCGCGCCCTCCCGACGGCGGACGTTCCCCTGCCGTGAGCGGTCGCCGAGCGCCCCCGTCCCGTCGCTGCGCTGCCGCGCCGAACGCGCCAGCGTTCGCGCGGCGGGGTCAAGGGGCGGTGCGCCCCTTGCGGGGTGTGGGGCAGCGCCCCACGCATAGGTAGCGTGGGCGGGGTGGGTGGGGCTATAATTTGCCCCCGTCATGGTCGGCAGAGCAAAGGGCGTGCCTGTGAGCGCGATTGGCAAGCGTTGGTCGAGCGTTATTTTGGGCTTGGGCGTTAGTGGGGTGGCGTTGTGGTATCTTTTCCACCGCGACCTAAGCGGCGTGCGCGATGAATTGCTCGGCGCGCGCTACGTGGCGGTGCTCCCGTGCGTGGTGCTGATTGTGGTGGGGTTGGGGTTGCGCGCCTTACGGTGGCGTGTGCTGCTCGGCGAGCGTCTTTCGGCGCGCCACAGCTTCCATATTCTTAATGTCAGCTACTTTGTCAACGGGGTTTTGCCGTTGCGCGTTGGGGAGCTGGCGCGAGCGGCGTTGGCCGCGCGCCTTGACCCGCCCGTGCCCGTCTTCACCGCGCTGAGCACGATTGTTGTGGAGCGCTTGTTGGATACAATGGCCGTCTTCGCGCTGATCGGGCTGACGTTGGCGATCTTGCCGACGGGGTTGGAGATCGGCGTGATGGGGGCGGCGCTGGGCGTCGGCACGATAATCGGCGTGGTGGTTTTGCTGGCGGTGGCGGCGCGTCCACGTTGGGCGCACACACTGCTCAACACGTTGGCATGTGTGCTCCCGCCGTTGCGCAGCGAGCGGCTACACGCTTGGCTCGACCACGCGCTGGACGGCATCACGCCGCTGGCGAACCCGCGCACGGCGGCCCTGGCGTTTGGGTGGACGGCGCTCGCCTGGGCCACTTCTGTGATGGCTGGCTATGTCTTGCTTTACGCGATCTTTGAGACGCCCACCTGGGCCGCATCGCTGGCGATGGTCGCGCTGGCCTCATTTGCGATTGCCGTGCCCGCCGTGCCCGGCAACTTAGGCCCGTTTGAGGCGGCGATTGTCTTTGCGCTGGCGAGCACCGGCTTGGTCGCGCACCCCACCGACCCGCCGGCGGTGGCGTTTGCGCTCTTGCTGCACGCGGAGGGCTTGATGGTGTATATTGTGCTGGGCTTGATCGGGCTGTGGGCGGAAGGGGTGAGCTTGGGCGAGCTGGTGAGCGCAACTCGCAAACTGCGCGGCAATTCGTCCGCAACTTTGCAGCCCCCTGCGCAGTCGGTAACTTTAGAGGCACGAGGTGGGGACAATGAGTGAACCGAACGGGCAACCGCTCAAAATTCTGGTGGCGATCCAATACTACTTGCCGCACCGCACCGGCGTTCCGATCCATGTGCAGCGGGTGGCCGAAGCGCTCGTGCAGCGCGGGCACACGGTCACCATTCTGACCGCGCGCCACTCGATAGACTTGCCGCGCGACGAGGTGATCAACGGGGTGCGTTTGGTGCGGCTTTGGGCGCCCTTGCGCGTCAGTCGCGGGATGATCATGCCGGCGTATCCCTGGGCGGCCTGGGGCTTGATCCGCTCGCACGATGTGGTTTGGCTGCACACGCCGATGTTGGAAACGTCGCTGTTGGCGTTGTTGGCGGGCTGGGCGGGCAAGCGAGTGATCGGCACGCATCACGGCGACTTGATCTTGCCGCCTGGGCTTTTCAACCGCTTTGTGCAGTGGTTCACCTTTCAGCATTACCGCTTTTTTGCCAAGCGCGCCGCCCGTTTGATCGCCTACAGCCACGATTACGCCGACCACAGCTATTACCTCAAGCCGTTT
>JALSSH010000452.1 GCA_026984385.1 Ardenticatenia bacterium
ATGTTGCGCGCTTGTTCGCGTTTGCTCTCGGTCATTGTGGGCGGGCTACAGCTCGCGTTCCTCAAAATAGCGCCCGATCAGCGGCCAAAGCCGTTTGAGCGTGGGCGTGGGAATCTTTTCCCGCGCGGTGATCAGCGCCGTGCTCAGCGCGTCCGCGCAGCCGCAGTCACGCGCGGAGTCGGCGGCCAGCCGTTGCACCACGCCGACGATGGCGCGCTGCGCGGTGCGCACGTTGGCTTGCAGCGTTTGGAGCACCAGCTCGACCGAAACGTCCTCCTCGGTTTCGTGCCACACGTCGTAGTCGGTCACGTGCGCCATGACCGCGTAGCACATTTCCGCCTCGCGCGCGAGAAAAGCCTCCGGCGAGGTGGTCATGCCGATGATGTCGCAGCCCCAGGCACGGAAAAGCGCGCTTTCGCCGCGTGTGCTAAAGCGCGGCCCTTCGATGGTGATGAACGTGCCGCCGCGATGCACCGTGCCCTCCGCCTCAGCGACCGCGTCCGCCAGGATCGCGCTCAAGCGGGGGCAGAAGGGGTCGGCGACGGAGACGTGCGCCACCAGGCCCTCGCCAAAGAAGCTACTTTGGCGGTTCTTCGTCCAGTCCACCAGTTGGTCGGGCACGACGATATGCCCGGGGGCGTACTGTTCTTGGAGCGAGCCGCACGCGCTGACGCTGATCACGTGCTGGACGCCCAGCGTCTTGAGTGCGTAGATGTTGGCGCGATAGGGGACTTCGGTGGGGGTGAGCACATGGCCGCGTCCGTGCCGCGCCAGGAAAGCGACGCGCTGGCCCGCCAACGTGCCGATGCGGATAGCGTCGCTCGGCTCGCCGTAGGGCGTGCTGATGTGACGTTCTTCCACGTCCTGGAGTTCCGGCATATCGTAGAGACCCGAACCCCCGATGACTGCGATTCTCACAGCGTTCATAGTTGCGCGGCGTGCGCCGCTTGGTCTCCTTTCGTGTACGGTCTGCGCTATGTCGCACCATTTTTCCGCATTTGTGCGGCTGGGGCAAGGGCAAGGCAACCTCGGGCGATCGCCCGTTTGCCGCCGAGGGACGCCCGCCGTCGGGGGCGCGCCGCCGTGCGCCATTCGGCGCACTACGCGCGGCGGATGCCGCGCGTCGGCCCGAGCGAAGCTCGGCCAGGCGGCGCGCCCAGCGCGCGATCGCCGCAAACGTCCACGTGGGCCGGCGAGCGTGGCTCAGCCCCGAGGCTGTACAGGGGTAGGCGGCGTGAACGCGGGCGGTGGTGAGCCGTAGGGCGTGGCGGTGGGCGTGGGCGTGAGCGCGGCCCAAGTGGGCCAATAGCGCGCGCTTTGGAAAAACGTAGCGAACATCACGCCGTAGAGCAGGAGCAGCCCCACAATGATCAGCACAAACACGCCGGAGATAAGCAACCCGACCACGCTCAGCTTACGGGTGCGGCTGGGGTCGTAGGCTTTGCGGGCGTTGACCAGCCCCAAAACCGAAAGCCCCAGCCCCACAATGGGCACGCAACATCCCCCGCCGCAAAAGGACGCCAGCGTCACCGCGCCGATCACCAGCGCCACCAGCGCGGTGAGGTCGGTGGAGTTGCCTTTGTAAAGCGTGCTGTCGGCGTCGCGCCAACTGCGTTTTTGTTTGCGGTCGGCGCCGACCTGCGCAGAGATGAGCTGATCGGCGTAGATGGACGGCTCGTCTACCTGCACGCCGAGTTCGCGTGCTTCGGCGGCGTGTTCCACACAAAGCCGTTGGCCGTCCTCGGTGTAATAGAGGCAATAGGCACAAAGCGGCTTTCCGCAAACTTCGCAACGCTCTAGCGCGATGCGGTCGGGGTGAAAGTGGCAGTAGAGGGCGTCGCTGTCTTGGCTCATAAGGTACTCTCGTGGGGGGCGGTTTGTTCTTGGGAGGTTTCGGCTTCGGCCAAACGCTGTTGCGGGAGGGT
>JALSSH010000453.1 GCA_026984385.1 Ardenticatenia bacterium
CGCGGCGCTTTCGTCGCTGGGCGGAAGCGAGCGAAAACCCCGCGCCCAAAGCCTTGCCGCCCGGCAAGCGCGATCCGGACGAGACCTGGCGCTTGTTGCCCGATCTGCTGTTGGTGGACGGCGGCAAGGGGCAGCTCGGCGTGGCGGTCGAGGTGTTGGAAGCGTTCGGGTTACGGGAGCGCGTGCCGGTGGCCGGCCTAGCCAAGCGCTTCGAGGAGCTTTTTGTGCCCGGGCGCTCGCGTTCGATCATGTTGCCGCGCCGCAGCGAGGGACTCTTCTTGCTCCAGCGCGTGCGAGACGAGGCGCACCGCTTCGCCATCACCAGCCACCGACGCCGTCGGCGCAAGGCGGGCCTCGCGAGCGTGTTGGAACAAGTGCCCGGGATCGGCCCGAAGCGACGTAAGGCGCTGTTGCAAGCCTTTGGGCGAGATATTGAAGCGATCCGCCGCGCCAGCGTGGAAGAGCTTTGCGCCGTCCCCGGGATCACGGCGGAAATTGCGGCGCGGCTCAAGGAAACTTTGGGCGCGTAGCGTTGCACAAACGCCCACCGACCGTTGAGCAAGAGGAACGCGCGACGGCGTATACTGGACATACGACGAGGAGGTGAGCACGTGAGACGAAGCATACTCATCGGCGCGCTGGTGATCGCGTTGGGGCTGGGCGCGTTGCCCGTTGCACACGCGCAAGGCAACTTTCCCCCGACGATTTTTCTTTTTACCAGCGACGTGACCGAGATCACCTTAGCAGACGCCGAAGCAGGCACAGTCACGGCAACGCTGCGTTGGCATGTGGCCCACGTGACCGACGCGCACCGCGTGCTGCTGCAAGCGTATCACGGCAACGGCTGGCAAACGCTGGAGATCGGCACAGACGAGTTGCCACCACTCGGCGTGACGCAAATCCAAGTCATGCATCCGCAGACCTTCAGCCCGCCGATGTACCGCCTGGCGGTGGTGGACGGGGACGGCACGGTGCTGGACGAGCGCGTGATCGTGATCCCGTATACTGAGGTGAACGAGCCGCCGGAAATTGTCGGGTTCACGGCTACACCCGCCAGCATAGACGCGGCCACACTGGCCGGCGACAATGTGCGAATGCAAGTGAGCTGGGAGGTGAAAAATCGCCCGCCGCTAAGCAATTTGGTTTTCGAGCAAATCGTCGGGGAGCGCGTGGTCAACGTGGAGCTGCCGCGCCCTTTGCTATGGGTCCCGTCGGCGGGTTCGGGCGTGGTCGCGCCGATCTCGCCGGAAGGAAGCAGCGACAGCGGCACGGTGCGGTTGCGGCTGACGCTGCTCGACGTGATCTCGGCGGACGTGCTGGCCCAAGCCGAGTTCGACGTGGCCGTGATCGGAACACCGCTGCCGCCTGCGGGCGTCGCGCCCACGCCCACCCCAGCGCCGGAACAGCGTTTCGGCGCGCTGCGTGTGATGAGCGCGTGCTCGCTTTTCCCGCCCGATCTGCCCGAGCGGGGCTGGGTGGACGGCTTCGGCATTCCCTCGCCGGATAGTCAGCACCTGGCCTACGTGGTCAACACCTACGGGGACGCACGCTTGATCACCGCGCTGGCCGACGGCAGCCAACAGGTGACGATCCACGCACCGATCCCCGAAGGGCCGATCTGGACTCGTCCGCGCTGGTCACCGGACGGGCAGCGCTTGGTCTTTTCCAACATCACCATAGACCCGCCCGGCGGCGGCACGATCTACGTCGTCAACGTGGACGGCAGCGATCTGCGGCGGATTGCGCGCTATCAAGGCTATTATGACGACGTGGAATGGTCGGCGGACGGCGCGCAACTGTACTTCACCAGCGGCGGGGCCACCGAAGATGGCGGCGTGCAATATCGCATTTACGCGGTTTCGGCAGACGGGCTGGGCACGCCCGAGCCGCTCGCTGAAGGGTGCGCCGTGTTGCCGTGAG
>JALSSH010000454.1 GCA_026984385.1 Ardenticatenia bacterium
ATATTTTGCGCGGCTCAAACGTGCCCACAAAAAGCAAATATTCCTGCGGCAGTTCCCAACGCGCCCGCACCGCGCGAATTGCCTCGACGGGTTGGGGGCAAAAAGCCGTGTTGACGCCCAGGGGGTGCACGGTTACGCGCTCTCTAGGCACGTCGAGCAACGTCATCAGGTCGCGCGCGGTTGATTGGGAAGAGACGAGAATATGCGTGGCGCGTTGCACGGCCCAACGGATTTGGTCGCGGTAGTAGCGCAGGCTTTCGCGCGTCATAAATTGCGGATAGTGCAGATAGTGCAAGTCGTGGATGGTTAGGATATGCCGCCGTGCGCCACGCCGGGGAGGGATCGCGTCGGTGGCGTGGTAAATATCCAGGTGGTGCGGCCACAGTTCCAGCGACAAGCCCCAGCGCTCCCAGCGGTGATGGGAGGGCGTCCATGTGTTCAGGCGGCGGAAATTTGGGGCTGGGCAATACGTATGACGGTCACGGGCGTGATGGATCACGTAGTACACCGAGTCCGGATCGAGTTGCGCCAGCTCTTGGAGCAAGTGGCGCGTATATTCGGCTGAACCGCCCGGGCGGTAGTAGTTTAGGCGAGCGTCAATTCCTATGCGCATGGCACACAAGTATAGCCAAAGCCGAGCGCTACGGCTATGGTTTTGCGGGGGGGGGAGTGGATAAAGTCAGGGATATGCGGAATCTCTAACGTGAGCGGGATAGCCTGGGAAACGACGGTGGTCTACCGCGTCGTCTCCCCTTCTTTTATCCTTACCATGACGCGATCCGCCAGGTTCTTGGATATTTTTTGTATCTCCAAAACCTTACTTCGGATTCACGTCTTTTTCTACTTCCCAAATTTCAACCGTTAAAGATACACTACCGCGTGGAGGGCGACGTTTCCGCCCCTGCGCACCGTGTGCTACAATGAGCTACAGACACATAGTTAACACGTGCCCGGAGGGCCGCTTATGTCCACCTTGAACACCGCCAAAGCCATGATCAGCTCCACCAGCAAAGACTTGCCAGAGCACCGCCAAGCCGCTCAAGCCGCTTGTATGGGGCTGGGTGTGCCCCCGCTGATGATGGAAGACCTCCCCGCTCTGGACGCCGACGCGATCAAAGCCTCGCTCGATATGGTCGAACAGAGCACGCTCTACATCGGCATTGTCGGCTTCCGCTACGGGTACATTCCCAAAGACGCGACGCTCAACCCCAAGGGTATCTCGATCACCGAGATGGAGTACGAGCGCGCCGTAGAACTCAGCAGACCGCGTTTGATGTTCGTTGCGAAGGAGGATCACACGCCGCCGCTCCCCAAGGAAGGAAACGCGCCCGAAAAGTTCCAAGCCTTCCGCGAGCGCGTGCTCACAGAGCGCGTGGTCAAGTTCTTTAGCTCCGCCGAGGAGCTGCGCGGTCACATCACCCAGGCGCTGGCGCACTGGCTGGAGTATCGGCTCAAGTTCCAGCCTGCGCCGCCCCCGCCCAAAGACGAACTCCCGCCGCGCGGAACGCTCCCGCCCGGCTCACGGCTGGATTTCGGCGCTAATCCGAACTTCGTCGGGCGCGAGCCGGACATGCGCACGCTGGCCGAGCACCTGCTTTACACCAACGGCAATGGCGGCGGCTCAGGCGCGGTGATCACGCCCGCCGCCGCAGCGGTCGGGGCGGGCGGCATCGGCAAGACGCAGCTCGCCGTCGAGTTCGCCTACCGCTACGGGCGCTTTTTCTACGGCGTGCACTGGCTGGACTTCGCCGACGTGCGCGACGAAAAAGCCGCCGCCGAGCGCTTGCGCGCTGAGATCGCCGCCTGCGGGCAGAAAATGGGCTTGCCGAACTTCCCCGAAAAGCTGCCCGAGCAAGTCGCCGTGACCAAAGACGCCTGGCGCAAGTTCCCGCAGCGACTGCTGATCTTGGACAACG
>JALSSH010000455.1 GCA_026984385.1 Ardenticatenia bacterium
CTGCCGGCCAGCGGCGCAGACGTGATCGGCGTGGACTGGCGGATTGACCTGGCGGACGCCTGGGCGCAGCTCGGCGAGGTGGCCGTGCAAGGCAACCTTGATCCGGCGGCGTTGTTGGCCCCCTGGCCGCAGCTCCGCGAGCAGATCGAGCACGTGCTGGCGCAAGCGGGCGGGCGGCTCGGGCACATCTTCAACCTGGGGCACGGCATCTTGCCCCAAACACCACCCGACAACGTGCGCCGTTTGGTGGACTACGTCCACGAGCGGAGCACGCGCACCACAAGGAGCACCCCATGACCCCTTCGGAAAACCCTATCGGCGTGTTGCTGATGAGCTATGGCGGGCCGGAGCGCCTGGAGGACGTGCCCGCCTTTGTGCGCGACATTCGCGGCGGTCGCCCCACCCCCCAGCCGATCATTGACGCGGTGACGGAAAACTACCGCCGCATCGGGGGGCGCTCGCCGCTGTTGGAGATCACGCAGCGGCAAGCGCGGGCGCTGGAAGACGCGCTCAACGCGCACCCGTCCGACGCTCGGCACTACCGCGTTTACGTCGGGATGCGTCACTGGCAGCCGCGCATCGCTGACGCGGTCGTCCGGATGATGGACGACGGGATTACGGAAGCGGTCGCGTTTCCGATCAGCCCGCATTATTCCAAGTTCAACACGCAAAAATATTTCGACGCGCTGGATGAAGGTTTGCTCGCGAGCACAGAAAGCGACCGCGACTTCGACGCCGACCACGTGCTCGGTTACCACGATCACCCGCTGTTGGTGAAGGCGTGGGCCAATCACGTGCGTGACGCGCTCGCCGAGCTTTCCGAAGAGGCGCACGTGGTCTTTAGCGCGCACAGCCTGCCGGTGCGCGCTATCGAGGCGGGCGACCCGTACCCTGAGCACGTGCGAGAAACCGCGCGCCTGGTCGCTGAGGCACTGGCGCTGCCCGCCGAGCAGTGGTCGGTCGCCTTCCAAAGCGCAGGCAAATCACCCGAACCCTGGATCGGCCCTGAGCTGCTCGCTCACCTCAGCGATCTGGCTCAAGCGGGCGTCCGAAACGTGGTGGTCGCGCCCATTGGCTTCGTGGCCGACCACGTCGAAGTGCTCTATGACCTGGACATCCAGGCGCGGGAGTTCGCCGAGGAGCTGGGGCTGGGCTTTGTGCGCGCCGCCTCGCTCAACGACGATCCGACCTTTGTCGCGGCGCTGGCAGACGTGGCGCGCCGCCACCACAGGGGCGAGCGATGAGGCGGCTGGTGATCGTCGGCGGGGGCATCGCCGGTCTCGCCACCGCCTACTACGCGCAGCAAGCCGCCGCCGAGCACGATCTGCCGCTGGCGATTACGCTGGTGGAGCGCGAGGCGCACTTAGGCGGCAAGATCGTCACCGACCGACCCGACGGCTTCGTGATCGAAGGTGGGCCGGACTCGTTCATCACGCAAAAGCCCTGGGCGCTGCAACTCTGCCGCGAGCTGGGCTTGGAAGAGCGCTTGATCGGCACAAACGACGCACGTAAAGCCGTCTACGTGTTGCGCGGCGGGCGTTTGCGTCGGATGCCGGAGGGATTGTTGCTGGTCGTGCCGACGCAATTTCGCCCCTTCCTCACCTCGCGGCTGATCTCGTGGCGCGGCAAACTGCGCATGGGGCTAGACTGGGTCATCCCTCCGCGCCGTGACCCCGCCGACGAGAGCCTGGCGGATTTCATACGGCGGCGGCTGGGGCAAGAGGCGCTGGACGTGCTCGCCGAGCCGATGATGGCCGGCATCCACGTAGCGGACGCGGAGCGGCTCAGCATTCAGGCCACGTTCCCCCGCTTTGTGGAGATCGAGCGGCGCTACGGCAGCCTCATTCGCGGCATGTTGGCCGCGCGGCGCGCCCGCGCCAAAGCGCCGCGCGCTAACGGGCACGGCAAGACCACCGTCTTTATGACGCTGCGCGGCGGGCTGGCGGAGCTGGTGGACGCGCTGGAGCGCGCCTTGCACGCCGAGATCGTCATCGGCCAAGCGGTAAGCGGCTTGGAACGCACGCACGACGGCTACACGCTGACGCTGAGCGGCGGGCGCACGCTGATCGCCGACGCGGTCGTGCTCGCCACGCCCGCTTACGCCGCCGCCGAGCTGCTGCGTCCGCTGGACGCGGACTTGGCCGCCCGATTGGAGACGATCCGCTACGTTTCCACCGCCACCGTCTCGCTCGGCTACGCGGTGGCGGATTTTCCGCACCCGTTGGACGGCTTCGGCTACGTCGTGCCGCGCAGCGAATCCTCGCGGCTGCTCGCTTGCACGTGGACCAGCACCAAATTTCCACAGCGCGCCGCGCCGCAAAGCGTGCTGTTGCGCGCGTTTGTGGGCGGTCCGCGCGATGAGGCGCTCGCCGCGTTGGACGAGGACGCTTTGGTCGCGCTGGTGCGCGAGGAGCTGGCCCGCACGCTCGGCGTACAGGCCGAGCCGACGGTCGCGCGCGTTTTTCGCTGGCGACGCGCCAATCCGCAGTATGACGTGGGGCACTTGGAGCGCGTCGCCGCGCTGGAAGCGGCTTGCCCGCCCGGGCTGTACCTGACGGGCAGCGCCTATCGCGGGGTGGGCATTCCCGACTGCGTGAAGCAAGGGCAAGCGACCGCTCGCGCCGTCGTGACGCGGCTCGGCGCATGATAGCGCAAGGGCAACAGTGGGGCGCTGCCCCACGCCCCGCGCGCTTTTTCGAAAAAAGCGCGGCAAAAACTTGGCTTTGCCCTGCCGCGCGGAACGCGCAGCAGGGCAGGAAAGCGAAAGCATCCCGCAGCGGCAACGGCACACCAGCCCCAAACGCCCATTGCCGTTGTGCCGCGAGGCGCGCGGAAGCGCGGCTCGCGGAGGGTGCAGGGGCGGGATCGCCCCTGCTGGGGGCGCGGGGGCGAAGCCCTCGCCCAAAACACCCCACACGCACACACAGCAAACCACGCACACAAGGACAAACGATCATGCCACACACACGTTCCCACACCCTTTACCAACGCGCCCAACAGCTCATGCCCGGGGGCGTCAACTCGCCGGTGCGCGCCTTTCGCGGCGTGGGCGGTGACCCGCTCTTCATCGCGGAAGCGCAGGGCGCATATCTCCACGACGTGGACGGCAACCGCTATGTGGACTATGTGATGAGCTGGGGGCCGCTGATCCTCGGCCACGCGCATCCGGCGGTGGTGGAGGCGCTGCAAGCGCAAGTGCCGCGCGGAACAAGCTACGGCGCGCCGACCGAGCTGGAGATCGAGCTGGCGCAAATGGTCATTGACCTGATCCCGTCGGTGGAGATGGTGCGCTTTGTCAACTCCGGCACTGAGGCGACCATGTCCGCCTTGCGCTTGGCGCGTGCTTACACCGCCCGCCCCAAGATCGTCAAGTTCAGCGGCTGCTATCACGGCCACGCGGATATGCTGCTGGTGCAAGCCGGCTCCGGCGTGGCAACGCTGGGCTTGCCGGATAGCCCGGGCGTGCCACCGGGCGCCACCGCCGACACACTCACCGCGCCTTACAACGATCTGGAGGCGGTGCGCGCGCTCTTCGCGCAGTTCCCCGAAGAGATCGCCGCCGTGATCGTGGAGCCGGTCGCGGGCAACATGGGCGTTGTGCCGCCCGCCGAAGGCTTTTTGCAGGGGCTGCGCGCGCTCACCGCCGAGCACGGCGCGCTGCTGATCTTCGACGAGGTGATGACCGGCTTCCGTGTAGCGTTGGGCGGCGCACAAACGCTCTACGGCGTGCAGCCGGACTTGACCGCGCTCGGCAAGGTGATCGGCGGCGGGTTGCCCGTCGGTGCGTATGGCGGACGGCGCGCGATCATGGAGCAGGTCGCGCCGGTCGGCCCGATGTACCAGGCGGGCACGCTTTCCGGCAATCCGTTGGCGATGGCCGCAGGGTTGGCGACGCTGCGCACCTTGCGCGCCGAGGGCGTTTTCGCGCGCGTGGAGGCGGTCGCCACCCAGGTGGCGGATGCTATCCGCGAGCAAGCCGCCGCTGCGGGCGTGCCTGTGCAAGTGTCCCAAGTCGGGACGATGTTCGGCTTGTTTTTCAACGAGCGGCCCGTCACCAACTACGCCGAAGTCAAAACCAGCGACGCGCAACGTTACGCGCGCTTTTTCCACGCCATGCTCCAACACGGCGTCTACTTCGCACCCTCCGCGTTTGAGGCGGCCTTTGCCGCCTTAGCACACGAAGGCGAGCCGCTGGAGCGCACTCTGCAAGCGCTGGCGGACGTTTTCCCCCAGCTCTGAGCGCACGTAAAACGGGCGCAGGCCCTGACCGCGTTGGTCATGCCTGCGCCCGTGTGTCGGCACTGCACGTTCTCGCCGCGCTACACCATTTCCGGCGGGAACTTCTCCTTATAGCGCTGCACCGTCTGCAAAATCACCGCGCGAGCAGCTTCTGCGCCTTCCCATCCCTTGGGCGTCACCTGGATACCTTGCAACTGCTTATAGGTCTGGAAAAAATGCGCCACTTCGTTGAGGAAGTGTTTGGGCACGTCGTCAATATCGTGATAGTCGTCAAAAAGCGGATCGGTGGCGGGCACGGCCAAAATCTTGTCGTCCGGGTCGCCCCGATCCAACATGTGGAAGATGCCCACCGGACGCGCCTCGATCACGCAACCGGCAAAGGTCGGCTCGTTGACCATCACCAAAATATCCATCGGGTCGCCGTCCTCGGCGTAAGTTTGCGGGATCAGGCCGTAATCGCTGGGGTAGTGCATCGGGCTATAGAGCACGCGGTCCAGCTTGATCACGCCCGCTTTTTTGCTGTATTCGTACTTGTTACGGCTGCCCTTCGGAATTTCTACAATGCAATAGACCGTATTCGGCACATCGGGGCCGGTGGGCAGTTGATGCCACAAATTGATCATCGTGTTTCCCTTTGCTACTACTTTCAGCACGCAAACCGCGCGCCTAATCATTTGGAACGCGGGCGCGCTGCGTCTTCCGGTGCGTTAGAAGCGGACGATTGCGGCTCAGCATTCGTCGTGGTGGCGGCGCGGTGACGGTTGGGTGGCAAACCGGCCTGGCCGATCGTCACCTCAAACTGGCGCAACTTTTCCGTGTTAAAAAAGACCTGGCCGCACACGTCACAACGGCGCGCGGGCACGTTGGGAATGTGCACCAACGTTCCGTTGTACACCTGGACATACGTCAGGCGTTTGGGGTGCAGATGGCCGATGTTGCAATGCGGGCAAGTTTCCAAAGGTGGTGTTCCTCGGCGTGGTGTGTCAGCGCCGCGCAGTGGTCGCGCGCTCAATCCTCGTCCCCGTACCACCCAGCGTAGGGCGGCCACGTTGGGGTCGGGGTAGGCGGTTGGTTTAAGTCCTGCGGGCCGGAAGGCGGCGGCAATTTCGTTGGGGTCGGGGAAGGCGTCGGCGTGTAGGTGGGCGTGAGCGTGGGCAGCGGTGCGCCGTGCACCTCGTCATAGCTCCAATGCTCGATCAACCCCCAATCTTTCGGCGGCCAATAGCGCAAAAAAGCCCGCCCGACAAGATATTTGCGGTTCACCGGCCCGAAGTCTTGCGAATCTTTGCTGGCGCCGCGATTGTCGCCCAACATAAAGAACTCGTTCGGCCCGATCTCCCATTCGCCGTCGCAGGACTTGCCGCGACAAAAGTTCTCGATATACGGCTCTTCGAGCAAGTGCCCGTCAATGTAAACGCGCCCGTCCAAGATCGTGACACGCTCGCCGGGCAACCCGATCACGCGCTTGATAAAGTCCCTGTCCGGTTGGAGCGGATAGTGGAAAACCACCACATCCCCCCGTCGCGGCTGGCCCAAAATATAGGACAGGCGATTGACGATGATAAACTGGCCGGTGTTGAAGTTCGGCAACATGCTGTGCCCGTCCACCACAAAGCGCGCCGTTGCCAGGTTGACAAACGCATAAATCGCCGCGATCAGCAGCAGCGTTTCCAACAGCTCGCGCCAGAGCGTATGCTTGCTCTGGATTTGCGGACGTGGAACGTGCGTCACCATCACGGGGTCGGGCTGCGGTGTGTAGCTCGGCGTGGGCGGCGGGCCGTAAGGGTCGGTGTGTGTTGGTGTCTCGAACATAGCAACCAGACTATAGCGCAGCGGGCGCAGTCTGGCAATGGTCGGTTTCGCCTGGGCCCAGCTCCCAAAGCGCACTATGAGGTGCGCGTTGTGGGCACAAAGTCCCCCTTTGCACAAACGCCACAAACCAAGCGCATTTGCCCTCAGCCTCCCCCTGCGACACAATAAGGGCCGCTTGCCGCGCTCTGAGGAGGTTCGCGCCGATGTCCCAACACCCCACCACGCCCTTTCGCCGCGCCTGGCTCCCCTATGCGGCGCTGGGCGGCGGCGTGCTGGCCGTCTCCACCGCCGCGATCCTGATCCGCCTGGCGCAAGCCGAAGGCGCACCCTCCCTGGCGCTGGCAGCGGGGCGATTGTGGGTGGCGGCGCTGGCGCTCACGCCGCTGGTGCTGCGCCGTCATCGCGCAGAGCTGCGCGCCGTGCACGGGCGAACGCTCGGCTGGGCGCTGCTGGCAGGCGTCGCGCTGGGGCTGCATTTCGCCACCTGGATCACCTCGCTGGAATATACGGCGGTGGTCAACAGCGTGACCCTGGTCACTTCTACGCCGCTTTGGGTGGCTTTGGCCGCGCCGTTTGTGTTGGGGGAAAAACCCAGCCGCGCCGCCGCGCTCGGCTTGGCCCTGGCGCTGAGCGGCGGGGTGCTGGTCGGGCTAAGCGGCGCGGTCGGCGAGCCACCTACCCGTCGCGCGCCCGCGCTCGGCAACAGCTTGGCGATCTTCGGCGCGTGGATGGCGGCAATCTACTTCCTGATCGGGCGCAAGGTGCGGGCGCGGGTCGGCCTGACTGTGTACGTCTGGCTGGTCTACGGCATGGCCGCGCTGGTGCTCAGCGGGGCGCTGATCGCGGCGCGCGTCCCCGTGACGGGCTATCCCGCGCGCGCCTATCTTTGGGTGTTGCTGATGGGGCTTGTGCCGCAACTGCTGGGGCATTCGGCCTTCAACTATGCGTTGGGCTTTCTGCCCGCCGCCTACGTCAGCTTGATCATCTTGGGCGAGCCTATCGGCAGCGGCCTTTTGGCGATCCTCATCTTGGACGAGTGGCCGGTTGCGTTACAATTGGTTGGGGCGACGTTGATTTTAGCGGGGATCGCGGTCGCCAGCCAAAGCGATACCGCTGCGTCTGCTCCGTTGGAGCAAGCAGAAACATTATGAAACGACGTTATTGGGTGGCGGTGGGTACGTTGATCGTGTTGGCGTTGACCGCTCGAACAACGTGGAATACATCAGCAGATAGAAACGCGCGCTTGTTGTTCCGTTCCGGTTTTGAAGGGGGCGTTTACTTGGGCGAAGTGGTGAACGGCTATCGCCCTATTTTGGGCACGGACGCCGAAAGCGGCTTCAGTTGGCCGATCACGGTGTTGGGGGCGCAGGGCAGCAGCTTGCACTATATCCAAGATGACGACCGCCGCGCCGTAGATAGCGCTATACGTACCACTATCGGGCGTGACGGGCAGCCCACCCGTGCACTTTACAGCGTGCAGCGCTACGCGCATGATGCTACCCAGTGCCCGTATGAAATCTTGGACATCAGCAACGGGCGCGACGATCTCTACATCCGCTATTGGATGAAGTTTGGGCCTCTCGGCTTGCACCAAACCGACACATGGCGCGCGATCTTTGAGTGGAAAAGCAAAGGCTACGCAGAAGGAGACGGGTTTCGCCTGATCGCGTTTGTTTACACAGACGAGCAAGGTCGCCCCTATTGGCATTGGCAAGGGGATGCCAACCCCGAGTCGCCGCTTTGGGAAGTTGACAATTGGGATATTCCCGTGCCGATCGGGGAATGGTTCTTGACCGAGTTCTATTGGCACTGGAGCGAGGACGCAAATGGGCGCGCGTTGTGGCGGGTTAATGGAAAGGTGATCGGTGACCATCACGGCCCGACTACGCGCAACGGTAAGCCCATTGATTTTATCATGCTCACGCAAATTTATGGGGACGCCAATCCCAAATCCCAATGGGTGGACGAGATCGAAATTTGGGACGGCATCCCCCTTATATACCGTTGAGCGAGGTGTAGGCACATGGACGGAATTTTCGGCGTCGGTTTGGCCGAGATGCTGATCATCGGGCTGGTGCTTTTTATCATCGGTGGGCCGGAAAACACGGCCCGTTGGGCGCGCGAGCTGGGGCGCTTTGTGCGCCGCGCCCGCGAGGAGTGGGCCAAAGTGGTCCGCGAGCTGGAAGGCGAGTTGGGCCAAGAGGGCCGCGAGGCGTTCGATGCCCTGCGTGAACTGGGGCAAGAAGTGCGCGAAGTGCGCCAATTGCCCCAACAGGTGATGCGCGAGGCTATCCTGCCCCCCGTCCCATCCTCCCAACCCGAAGAGACGCAAGATGCGCCCGAACAAGCGGAAAATCCGCCCGTCTATCCCGCTTGGTTGCCGCCCAAAGACCCACCCACCGACTGAACGGAGTGTTTACCCATGCAAACCCCGATCCTCCCCGGCGAACCCACCCCACCCCCCGCCCCCGCCACGCCGGAAATGGCCGCGCGCCTGGCCGTCAACCGACGGGGCAAGCTCACCGGCGCGCAAAAACGCCGCGCGTTGCTGATCGGGCTGGGCGCGTTGAGCTTTGCGCTGTGTCCGTTGGCGCTGCTGGTGCAAATGGTCGGCGCGCTGCTGCTGACCGATCTCCCTGTGCCGACACTCGGCGGGTTGCTCTTTACGGCGGTGGGCGTTTTTTTCGCGCTGTTGCTGTTGGCGCTTTTCGGGGCCAACGCGCATACGTTCCTCGGCGAAGCGTTCAGCCGTCAGCCGGTGCGTCACGCACACGGCCCGCTGGAGCTTCGCGTCAGCGAAGGCAACAGGCCGGAGCTACCTTTTTCCTACATTGTAGGAGACTACAGCTTCGCGCCCTACGTCGCGCCCGCAGAGCTGCCGATGCGGGTTGGCGCGCCGTATCTGGTGTACTACGGCGCGCGCTCGCGCTTGCTGCTGAGCA
>JALSSH010000456.1 GCA_026984385.1 Ardenticatenia bacterium
TGCCCACGTCCTGGGCCTACGTGCCCGGCTCACCCTGGCCGGACTACGATCCGGCACGCGCCCAAGCGTTGATCGAAACGGCGCAGCTCGTTTTTGAACCGCCCGCCGAAGGTATCGCAGAAGAAGGGGCCACTCCCGAAGGTGAGCCACCCACCGAAGGGGAAGACGCAGCCTCCCCCGAAGCCGCAGCGGTCACCCCTACGCCCACCGAAACGCCGCCGCCCGCGCTGGCATTGACCATTCTCACGCTTGACGATCCGGCTTTGGTGGCGATGGTGGAAGAGATCGCGGCGGCGTGGGCGCAACTCGGCTTCCAAACGCATGTGGAGGCCGTGGACGCCCAAACGTTGCGCGCGCGCTTGGCAGCAGGGGATTTTGACGCGGCGCTGGTCGAGTTCAGCTTTGAGCCATACGCCGACCCCGACCCTTACGTTTTCTGGCATCAGGGGCAATATCAGGTGGGGCAAAATTTCGGCGGGATGGACGACCGCCGCATCAGCGAAACGTTGGAGCTGGCCCGACGCGATCCGGTCGGCGTGAATCGCGCCACACACTACCGCGCTTTTCAGCGACTTTTTGCGGAGCGCGCGCCCGCGTTGGTGTTGTACTATCCGCTCTATGTTTACGGGGCGGACGAGCGGCTGCAAGGGGTACAGCTCGGCTTCCTCGCCACGCCCAGCGATCGCTTCCGCCATATCCACGACTGGGCCTTCCGCCCCTGAGCGCGCGGCGTCAACGTCTTTCGCGCCCGCGATGCAAGTACCATTCCAGGGCTTTGGTCGCCATCGAAAGCGAGATCGTCAGCACCAAATAGGTGAGCGCGACCACGTTATAGACCTGGAAAAAGGTAAATGTGCTGGCCGCGTAGGTTTGTCCTTGGCGCGTGATGTCCTCCACGCCCAGGATCGAGACCAGCGAGCTTTCTTTCAGCATGGCGATAAAGTCATTTGCCAGCGGGGGGATGATCACGCGGATCGCCTGTGGCAGCACGATCAAGCGCATCACTTGCCAGCGCGTCATGCCCAAGCTCATCGCCGCTTCGCGCTGTCCCCAGGTCACGCTATCTATGCCTGCGCGGAACACTTCGGACAAAAACGCGCTGTAGGAGATTGCTAGCCCCAAGATGGCGCGGTACTCGTTGGGAAATTGGCGCGTTTGGAACTCGGCCAAGCGTGAACCGATGCCCTCAAACGTCAGCGTGTAGCGCAAGCTGTCGGTGAAAACGAACGTCACTTTTAGCCACGTGAGCCATTGACCAAAATCGTTGCCCAGCTCGATCAACTTGGGAATGGCCGCCAGCGCCATATAGTAAACCAACACCAACGTAGGGATGCCGCGCACCGCCTCTACGTAAAACGTGACCATTTGGTAGAGGATCACGTTTTTGGAGCGGCGCAAAAGCGCCACAAAAAGCCCCAGCACAATCGCCACGCTATAGGCCACCAGCGAAACCCAAATTGTCGTCCAGATGCCTTGTTTGACGGCGGCCCATACCACCGGATACGGTGGCTCGTCCGAAACATTGAGCACGAAGACGATCACCATCAGCGCCATGATCAACAACCACCAGGGCGCGCGCGCCAGCTTGCCGATAAGAAGATTACGCTTGTGGGGGTTCGGGCGAGATGTGGTAGGGATGTCGTAAACAACGGTCATGGGATTGTGTCCTGGGGTATGTGCTCAGTCGGTTGACTTAAGAGTGGGCGCGCCGCGCGTCCGCGCGCTAATGATACTTGGCCGCGCGCGTTCCTTCAAACTTTGCGCGCAAACGCAAACTTCCCCTTGCCCAGAAGTGCGGCGGCAAGGGGAAGCGTTTTGATAGCAGCCGGGCGCTGCGCGGGGCTAGTCTGTCACCTTGACGCGCAGGAAGTAGGTCGCCTCGTTTTCCGGCCAGACTACATGCACCGTCATAATGTACGATCCGGCCTCTGGCGTGATGGTCAGCAACAGCACATTGTCGCCTGTGCGCACTTCCGGCTGGCCTGTCGGCACGCCGTCGTCGCTCAGGTATTCGATGCGCACCTCGTCCGGACGCGGCCCGTCGATATAAAGCTGAGCCGCTGTGCCGCGCAGCAATGCGATCCGCTCTTCGGAAACGCCCTCATAGGGGCGCTTGACGCAAACTTGCTCACCGCTGGGGGTGCGCGTGCAAAATTCGTAACCGACCGGCTGATAGACCCGACCGGCAAAGGAGAGTGTCAACGTCGGGATGGTCCCCATGCCGGTTTCGGCAAACGTTGCGGTGGGTGTGAGGCTGGGCGGGAGCGTGGGTTGGAGCGGTGTTAGGGTCGGCGCAAGCGTGGGCGGGGCAAACATGGGCGTTTCGGTCGGTGATGTTGCGCCAACCTCGGCGGATCGCAACACGAACTCTAAGCGCCCGTCGCTCTGGTAGAGATCCACACCGCCGCGCTGGATGGTTTGCGGCTGATAGCCTTCCGCTTCCGCTCGTACAATCACTTGGTCCGTATCGTGCAACATCATCGGCGCAAAGACAAACGCTCCATCGGCGTCGGTAGTCGTTCCGCCGGCGTCGGCCCATTCCGGACGCGCCATCGAGGTATGGCTATAGGTCACGGTCGCGCCCTCGATCGGCACTTCTTGTCCCGCTGCGTTCAAGCCCATCACCGTACCGCGCAACGTGATCTCGCCCAGATCGCCGACAGCTAATGTGACCGGTGCGCCGGTTGCTTCGCCGCCTTCAGCGGCAGGCGCACTCGTGGCGACGGTTGGGGAAGCGGTGGGGGCGGGGGTGTCTGTATCCGTCGGCACAGGCGAGGGCGTTGGTGTATGGGTGTTGGTCGGTGTTGGCGTTTGGGTCGGTGTATGGGTCGGCGTGGCGCTGGGGGTGGGGCTGGGCGTAGGGGTAACGGTCGGTGTGTTGGTGGGGGTGGGCGTGGGCGGCAAAACCACCACACCGGCAATATCCAACCCGAACACGTAGGAGACGAACGCCGCCTGCCCTTCCACGTCTGCATATTCCACGTCCACGCGCACACGGTAAAGCCCGTCTTGCAACGCGGGGTCAAAAACGCCATCGGAGGCCTTGAGGTCTTGCACCTCGTCAAAGCCGCCGAGCACGGTTGCGGTGAAGGAGGCGGGTTCGCTCGGCGCGCCTTCGATCACAAACTTGACGGTGTCTTCTTTGCCGACGTGCGCCTTATTCAGCGGTTGGACATAAGCGACGTTGTCCACGTCACACACGAGGTTATCCGCCGCTTCGGGCCAGCAGTATTGATAGATGTTTTCTTCATAAAGCTGGTCGCCCACCTGGAGCTTGACAACAGGGCGCGCAACGCTCGCTTGCCCTCCGCAGGCGCTCAGAACAAGCACAAGGATAAAGAGGAAAAAGGCCGGTTTGAAAGCTAAATGGGTCATAGAGGTAAATTTTCTCATCAGGCTTCCCCCGCGTAGTGGCGCTGTCTACGGCTCACGGATCGGGTATGCGGTCGAATACCAGTGCGGGCGGCGAAACGGCGCGAGCGCCAGCCGCACGATCACTTCATAAGCGCTTTGGCGCGTTTCCAGGTTGTCGGTCAAGATGCCAATCGCGCCGTTTTGGTGCTTGGTGTCCTGGCGTTGAGTCAACCAGTCCATAGCTTCACCCAGCTCAGCGCCACCGCGCACGCGCTCGGCGACGGCCTGAGGCAACAGAACACACGCATTGCCGCCAACCCCCAACCGTCCTTCGGCGCTGAGGATGACACACCAGGCCGTCGTCATCATGCCGAACTCGGTTTCTTGCACGCCGCCTTCCAGTCCAACGCCGAGATCGGCTTTGGTCTGACGCAACGCGGCACGGGCGCGGTTGAGCGCACCGGCGCGCGTTTGCTCGTCGCCGAATGGTTGTGCGGGCACGCCGGAAGGCACTTCCACCGAGACAAACTCCGCGCGTGGGTAAAGCGGCTTGAGCACAGCCTTTACCGCTTGGCATTTGATGGCGTTGGCCGAGCCGATGGCAATGCGCATAGTTCAGCTTATGTCCTTACAAAATGCATCATGCCAGCATTGTAGCATCGGCGCTGTAAAAAGACTAATCCGCCCAAAGCCGATGTGCGGAGGGACTTTGTGGGAGAAACGAGAATACCGCCCGGCCAATGCCGAAGTTCCCACATCAGAACAAGCATAGCGGCGTCCCCGACGTTATAATACACACCATGCTATCTTTGTCGGCATCAAAAAAAGTGAACCGCGAAGCGATGAGCACCTACCCATCCCATTTTCCCGCACCGCATGTACACGTTTTGGGTGTGCCGATCCACGCCGCCACTTTTGAAAGTCTGCTGGCTGCGATTGCGCAATGGGTGGCCGAAGGGCGCGCAGACCCTGCCGCTCCCACCCGCCAAATCTGCACGGTCAGCCCGGAGTTTGTGATGATCGCGCAACAAGACGCCGAATTTATGCGCGTTTTGCGCCGTGCGGATTTGTGCGTGGCGGACGGGGTGGGGTTGCTTTGGGCAGCGCGTTATTTGGGGCGCCCGTTGCCGGAGCGCGTCACCGGTTCGGATGGTGTGCCGTTGATCGCCGAGCGCGCCGCGCAAGAAGGCTGGCGGCTCTACTTGCTCGGCGCAGCGCCCGGGATAGCCGAACGCGCCGCCGACGTGTTGCGCGCGCGCTACGATGGTGTGCAGATCGTGGGCACGTATGCGGGCAGCCCTGCGCCGGAAGAAGAAGCAGAGATCGTCGCGCGCGTCAATGCCAGCGGTGCGGAAATCCTTTTTGTGGCTTACGGTGCGCCGCAACAAGAGAAGTGGATCGCGCGCAACCGAGCGCGGCTGGATGTGAGCGTGGCGATGGGTGTTGGGGGCACGTTTGACTTTTTGGCGGGCGTTGTGCCACGTGCGCCGCGTTGGATGCAGCGCGTGGGTTTGGAATGGCTCTTCCGCTTGCTACGCCAACCCTGGCGCTGGCGGCGGATGTTGCGTCTGCCTCGTTTTGTGTGGGCGGTGTGGCGTCACCGCGAGCACCCACTATCCGAAAACTGAAGAGGAGCGGTTTGGTGACGATTTACATTGACGTATCGGCAGCGGTCAACAGTCGCGCGGGGCTGGGGCGCTATGCCCACTCGCTGGTGAGCGCGATGTTAGGGGAGATGCACGCGCCCCCCACGTTGTTTTATAACCGCACCCATGACACGCGCGAAATCCCTGAGTGGGCGCACGTGCCACAACGCTCGATCCGCATGGGCTATAAGCCCTGGCGTATGGCGGTGTGGTTGGGGCAACTGGCGCATCTTTCCTATCGTCGGCTGACGCCGGACGTGGAGCTTTTCCACGCCACCGAGCATCTGTTGCTGCCTTTGCGCGGCGTGCCGACTGTGCTCACCGTGCATGACCTGATCTTCAAGCTCTTTCCGCAACATCACCGCAAGCTCAACTATTGGTTTTTGAACGCGGCGATGCCGCTTTTTGTGCGCCGCGCCGACGCGATCATCGCCGTTTCGCACGCCACCAAAAACGACCTGATCCGCTACTACGGCACGCCGGACAATAAGATCACGGTGGTGCATGAAGCCGCTGCCCCGCATTTCCGCGTTGTTTCGTCGGCAGAAGTGGCGCGTGTGCGCGCCAAATATCATTTGCCGGAGCGTTTCTTGCTGGCGGTGGGCACGATAGAGCCGCGTAAAAACTTGGCGCGCTTGGTGGAAAGCCTGGCGCGTCTGCGGCGGGACGATCACCGTTTGCATCTGGTGGTGGTGGGCGCAAAGGGGTGGCTGTACGAAGAGTTTTTCAAGCGCATTGAGGAACTGGGACAACAAGAGGCGGTTCACGTCTTGGGTTATGTGCCGGATGAAGACTTGCCCGCCGTCTTCCGAGCAGCCACACTCTACGTGATGGCCTCGGTCTACGAAGGGGCAGGCTTGCCGGTGCTAGAAGCGATGGCTTGCGGTGTGCCGGTGGTCAGCAGCCGCGAATCGAGTATGCCGGAGCTTGGCGCAGACGTGCCGCGCTATTTTACGCCGCACGACGTTGACCACATGACCGACGTCATTGGTGCGGTGTTGGCCGACGAAGCATTGCGCGCGCAAATGGCCGCCGCCGGTCCGAAACGCGCCGCTCAATTTTCTTGGCAGCGCGCCGCACGCGAAACATTAGCCATCTATCAGCGTGTGTTGGGTTGAGCCACGCCACGCGCACTATCACGCCCAACGAGGAGGGGAGCTATGCGAGTTCGTGAGGTAATGACGCCCGATCCGGTGACGATAGGGCCGGACGACACGCTTTACACCGCCGCCGAACGAATGCACGAGCGCAACTGTCGGCGCTTGCCGGTGCTGGACGACGACGGGCAATTGATCGGCATTCTGACCGACCGCGATTTGCGCTTGGCGGTGAACTCACCGCTGGTCTTGCGCGAACGCTGGCAGGACGAGATGCTGCTCCAGCATACCAGCGTGGACGCTTGCATGACGCCCGACCCGATTACCGCCACGCCGGAAATGTCCCTAAACGACGCGGTCGGGTTGATGCTGCGCTACAAAATCAGCGGGCTGCCGGTGTTGCAAGAAGGGCGATTGGTGGGCATTGTGACAGTCACCGACCTATTGCGCGCGTTGCAAACGCTGTTGGCCGCACAAGCATAACTCGGCTCGGGCGCTGCCCGGAAGATGCGCGCGTGAGGTCGCGGCTAGGCTTGCCGCACAAAATGCGCCACGCTTTCCACATGATATGTTTGGGGGAACATATCCAGCGGTTGCACGCTCACCAACCGATACCCTTTGCGCGTCAACCGTTGGGCGTCGCGTGCCAACGTGGACGGTTCACAACTGACCATGACGATTGTTTGCGGCGCCAAATCTCCCAGCGCGTCCAGCACCCGCACATTGACTCCGCTACGGGGCGGGTCTAGCACCACGGCGTCGTAAGATTCGTTGAGCGCCCCTAGCACGTCCTCTACGTTGCCCTCGATCAAGTCCACGTTGTCAAAATCGGCCAAGTTGATATCCGCATCCGTCACCGCAGGGGGATAGCTTTCCACCGAGGTCACCAACGCGGCGCGTTCGGCCAGGAAGGCGGTAAAAAGCCCCACGCCCGCGTAGAGATCGAGCACGGCCTCGTTTCCGCGCAACGCCAATCGTTCCAACACCTCGCCGATCAACAATTCCGCCATTGGCACATTGATCTGGAAAAATCCACCCGCCGTCACGCGAAACGCCCGCCCGCGCACGGTATAGCTCACATGGCTTTCGCCGATCAAATTGACCGGTTCGTTGTCACTGAGTAGGAAATTGACCGACACGGGCAAATCGGTGAGCAGCTCCGGCACGCTATCGTCGCGTGTGCTGAGCACGATCATTCGGTCGTCCGGATCGCTGCCGACCTGCAAGCGCACCCGCTCCAACTGCGGCACGTCCAGGTCCAACAAGGTCAACAGCTCCAGCAGCTCAGGGCGCAAAATGTGGCATTCTTCGATGGGGATCAGCGAGGTGTTGTCCGTGCCCACAAAACACAAGCGCCCCTCCGCGTCGACATGGAAAGTGGCGTGCGAGCGATACTCCCAGGGGTGCGGGCTGGGCAGCGTCGGTAGCACCGACGGGTCAGTAAAGCCACCGATGCGCTGCAATTGGTCGGTGACCACCTCGCGTTTGAACTGCAATTGTGCCTCGTAGGCCATATGCTGAAAATGGCAACCGCCACACCCGCCAGGCCCAAAATGGGCACAACGTGGTATCACCCGCTGCGGGGATGCTTCCAACAAGCGCACTCCTTCGGCAAAGGCGTAACGCTTGCGGTCATCGATGATGCGTGCTGTAATGCGCTCTCCGGGGATGGCGTAGGGCACAAAGATCGCTTTTCCTTCATGTCGCCCGACAGCTTTTCCACCGTGCGCCATGCCGTGCAACGTTAGCTCGAAGGTTTGCTTGTTCACCAAGAACTCCTCACGTGGACGGCGTGCTGCTGTTGTGGGTCAAAACGCCATACGACGAACACCGCCTCCAGAAAGTATACAGTCTTTTACGGCAGATGCTCGAACACGCTCTACCCTGATGGGCATAACCTCAATGACGGTTGCCCGCATGGGGGCGCTGCGTTATAGTTCCCGCACGTACCCGCAATAGACAAGCAAGCGGAGCGACTGCATGGATATGCTGATCATCCTGCCGACCTATAACGAGGCCGAAAATCTCCCCAAGATGTTGGACGCGCTGTTGGCGCTGGAGCTGCCCGTGCGCCAATCTATGTTGGTGGTAGACGACAACTCGCCGGACGGCACGGGCCAAATCGCCGAGGAGTACGCCGCCCGCTATCCCGACCGCGTCAGCGTGTTGCACCGCGCGGGCAAGCAGGGGCTGGGCACGGCGTATATCGCGGGCTTTAAGGTCGCCATTGAGCGCGGGGTAGACTTTGTCTTGCAGATGGACAGCGACTTTTCCCACGACCCCAAATACATCCCCGATCTGCTCCAGGCGGCGCTCGAAGGCGGCTACGACGTGGTGATCGGCTCGCGCTACGTCCAGGGCGGCAGCGTGGACGAGCGTTGGGGCGTGGGGCGTAAGTTGCTCAGTTGGTGGGCCAACAGCGTGTACGTGCGCGCCATCCTCCGCACGCCGATCAGGGACGCCACCGGCGGCTTTCGGCTCTGGCGCACCGAAGTTTTGCGCGGCATGGGGCTGGACCGCATTCGCTCTAACGGCTACGTCTTCCAAGTGGAAACGGCTTATGTGGCGGAGCGGTTGGGCTATCGCATCGCCGAAGTGCCGATCCATTTCCCCGACAGGCGCTTGGGGCAATCGAAGATGAGCTTTCGCGTGCAATCGGAGGCGGCTTTGCGCGTGTGGCAAGTGCTCTGGCGGCATCGCAAGCTCAACCCCACCATGCGCGTTCCGCTTTCTGAGCTGAACGCTTAGCGCTTCCCAAAAAATCTCATGCGCCGATATTTTCGCCCCTTCTTGCCCGACGTGCTGATCTTGCTGGGGCTGTTGCTCGTGCCCCTGCTCTACTTTGCGCCGGTGACGCTCGGCGG
>JALSSH010000457.1 GCA_026984385.1 Ardenticatenia bacterium
TGTTTGTTGACTGCTGCCTGTTTTCACGACATCGGGCATATCGAGCAAAGCGAGAACCACGAGAAGATCAGCGTGCGCATCGCCTCAGAAGTGTTGCCGGGCTTCGGTTATTCGCCGGACCAAATTCGTTTGATCAGCGCGCTGATCATGGCAACCAAAGTGCCACAACATCCCGTCACACTGCTGGAAAAGATCATTGTGGACGCGGATATGGACTCGCTCGGGCGCGATGATTTTTTGCGCGTTAGCCGTGCTTTGCGTGATGAGCTGGCCGCTGCCGGCATTCACTATACAGACGCGGACTGGTATCAGTATCAGATCGACTTCTTGGAAGCACACGACTATTTTACCCAGGCCGCGCATGATCTGCGCGACGAGGGAAAACGGCGTAACTTGGTCGTGTTGCACCGCTTGTTGCGGGAATGCCGCAACGAAAAATAAAGCGGTAGATAGCCTGTCTTCCAGCACAAAAGCACATTGGTTCGGCGAATGGGGTTATGCGTCTGACAAAAGCGCCAGCGCTACCCCTGCGTAAACATGCGCCGCCGTGCGCAAATCCGCCAGCGCCACCTGCTCGTGCGGAGTGTGTGCCAGCATCGGGTCACCCGGCCCAAAACCAACCGTCGGGATATTGGCTTGCCCCATTGTGTAAACGCCGTCGGTAGAAAACGGCCAGTGCCGTATTTCCGGCTGTGTGCCGCGCACGGCGTGTACCGTTTCGGCCAGCGTGGTCACGAGCGGGTGCCCCCGATCTAGTGCCCAGGCCGGATGTGCTTCTTTGGCAACGCGCACCAAGCCCGTATAGGAGGGATCGTCATAGGTGGTGATCTCTACATGGGCGGGGATACCTTCGCGGCTGATCAGGCTTTCGAGCTGGGCTTGGGCGGCCATGACCGTTTCGCCCAGCGTCAGGCGGCGGTCAATATACACCTTGCAGCGGTCGGGGATGGCGTTCAAGCTGGGGCCTCGGCTCTCGATGCCTGTGACCGCGATCGTGCCCGGGCCGAGAAATGGATCATGGGGCAGGTCTGCGGCCAGCAACTGCACCGCAAAAATCAAGCGCGAGGCGGCGTAAATGGCGTTTTGGCCGCGTGAAGGCAAGCCGCCGTGTGCGGCTTGTCCTTCCACCGTCACGCGGAACATGACCCGCCCGCGCTGCCCTCGGCTGATTTGGAGATCGGTTGGTTCGCCGAGCAACACATAATCCGGCTGCAAACCCTCTTCCTCAATCAGATAGCGCACGGCCAACCCTTCGCACGGCTCATCTTGCACCACAAAAGCCAGCGCCAGTGTGCCGCGCAACCGTTTTTGGTGGGGCAAAAGCTGGCGCGCGCCGTAGATCACGCTGGCGAGCGCGCCTTTAGCGTCCACCGCGCCCAACCCGTGCAACACCTCGCCCTCGATCACGCCGTCCAGCGGAGGAAAAGTCCAACGATCCGGCGTGGAAACGGCGACCGTGTCCATGTGCACATCGTAGAGCAGCGTCGGGCCATTCCCCGTGCCCAGCGTGGTGAGCACGCTCCCCTGCGCGTTGAGGCGCACGTTCGGAAAGCCCAGTGTTTCCAGTTGTTCCGCGATCAAGTGGGCAATCGCGCCTTCCTGTCCGGAAAGGCTGGGCGTTTGGACCAAGCGCTGGGCAAAAAGCGCCAGCTCTTGGGCAGAGGCGGGGTCGAGGGCCAGTGTGCGTAAAAAGGAATGTGGGGCAGACAAGTTACGACGCTCCATGTGCTAGGAGAACATGCGGCACGGTGCGCAGCATGATCTGCAAATCCAACGCAAGCGACCAATTTTCAATATAGTAAATATCCAGCAGGCACATTTCCTCAAAGGGAACTTCGCTGCGCCCGCTGACCTGCCAAAGGCCGGTCAAGCCCGGGCGCACACGCAAACGCTGTTTGTGCCAGGG
>JALSSH010000458.1 GCA_026984385.1 Ardenticatenia bacterium
GGGGTCGGGGGTTCGAGTCCCTCACCACCCACAGCGCACCTCGCAGCGGCGGGGTGCTTTTTTGTGCGCCGCGCGTAGGGCAAACGTGCGCCGAACGCCGAGCATCGCCGTTCGCCACAAGCCGCCTGTCGGCGTTATACTGAACGCCTGTGCTCGCCTGCTCCGCGCGGCGAGCACACCTTGCGACAAGTCCGAACAAACGAGGGAAAACGAACGATGCGACGCTTGGTGAATTTCTTGCTCGTGTTGGGGTTGCTGACGGCTGTCGGGACGCTCGGCGTGCGGCAAGCCGTGCCGCGCGTGGACGCCGCCGACGGCGCGCAACAGTCCACGCCCATCCCGACCAACACGCCCCGCCCCACCTTCACGCCGTCTAGCACGTCTTCGCCAACGCGCACCCCCTTCCCGACCAACACGCCCCGCCCCACCTTCACACCTTCGCCCACCCACACACCGACTCCTTCCGCCACGCCCACCTCCACCCACACCCCGACTTACACCCCGTCCCCCACCGCGACGGTCGTCGGGCCGAACGAATATCCGGACAACTTCTGCCCGCTCACCGGCCTGCCCTACCCCAGCGAAGAGGCGCGCAATCGCCGCACGCTGATCGTCAAGGTCTCCAACTTTCCGGAGATCGTGCGTCCGCAGAGCGGGCTGGACAAGGCCGACATCGTCTTTGAATATGAGGTGGAGGGCGCGGTCACCCGCTTTGCGGCGATCTATCGCACGCAGGGCGCGGAAAAAGTCGGCAGCATCCGCAGCGCGCGCCTGCTGGATTTGGAGCTGGTGGATATGTTCCAGGGCTTGCTGGCCTATAGCGGCTCAAACGACTGGATCAAGAACTACATCCTGAACTCGGATTGGAAGTGGCGCGCCCTGACGCCGCAATTCGGCGTCAACTGCCCGCCCTTTTGCCGCATTCCGGAGGAAGGCAAGCCCTTTGAACACACGCTTTTCGGCAACACCTACGAGATGTGGCGCGTGGCCGAAGAGCGCGGGGTGAACCAGGGCATGGCTTTTCGCGGGCTGGCTTTCAGCGACGTGCCGGACCCGGGCGGCCAACCGGCCCGCGACATCTTCATTGACTATTGGAATCCGCGCCAAGACACGCGCTGGCAATATAACCCCGAGGACGGGCGCTACTACCGCTTCAACTCCGGCTTGCCGCACATGGACGCGGTCACCGGCAAGCAGCTTTCCGCCGACAACGTGGTGATCTTGGAGGCAGTGCACGTTGACCGACCGGACATCTACGATAGCGAGATCGGCGGCGTGGTGATCGAAACGCAGCTTTGGGGACGCGGCACGGCCTGGGTTTTCCGCGATGGGCTGTGGTATCAGGGCATCTGGGTCCACCGACGCGGCAAGGTCGGCTTGTGGCTGCTCTATCCGGACGGAGAGACGCCGATCCACCTCAAGCCCGGGCAAACGTGGTTCAACGTGGTGCGCCCCGTCATGTACGGCGTGGAGATCAGCGAGCAGCCGGTGGACGCGATGGCGACCGCTCAGGCGATCTGGGCACAACAAACGCTCACCGCCGCCGAAACGGCCACCGCCATCGCGCCCTACATCACGCCAACGCCCGTCACGCCGACCGTCACGCCCATCAGCATCCCATAAATTGGTTCGTCATTGCAACGCGCCAGGGGGGTAGATATGCGCGGAACGCTGTTGAACACCGTCACCGTGCTGGTTGGCAGCTCGTTGGGGCTGCTGATCGGCAACCGCTTGCCGGAACGCATCCAACAGTCGGTCGTCACCGGCCTGGGGCTGATCACGCTTTTCGTCGGCTTCGACAACGCCCAGGCCAGCGGCAACATCATCATTCCGCTGCTCAGCTTGCTCAGCGGCGTGATCGTGGGCGAGCTTTTGCGCTTAGACGAACAGCTCAAACGCTTCG
>JALSSH010000459.1 GCA_026984385.1 Ardenticatenia bacterium
GCTGACACTGTTCTGCCCAGACCCAACATTTTACGACCCGAAGGAGCATGTGGCGGACTTCGTGACGGTCGTGGCGGACGCTTTCGTGACGCCGTTCTACGCGCCGGACGAGTTTTGGTCGTCCGGCGGGACGACTTTGGGACTGACCGTAGAGAACCCTGGCACTTGGCGAGCCTATCCGGTGATAGAGTTGCGCGGCGACTACCAGCGGGCGGCGCTGCACAATGTGACGACCGGTGCGCTGCTGGTGCTGGGCGTTGCGGCAAGCGCAGCGGATACGGTCATCGTGGATTTTCGGCCCGGGAAGCGCAGCGTGACGCGCAATGGAGAGCCGGCGCTCGCCGAGGTAGAAAGCGGCAATATGGTGGATTGGTATCTGAAGCCCGGGGAAAACGTGTTGCAGGTGCTCGGCGGGGGCTTTTCGGCCTCCACACGTGCGCGCCTGACGTTTCATCCGCGTTATTTGGGGCTGTAGGAGGGGCGCATGGCGCAAGGGTCATTTATTTGGGACGGCAACAGCGGCGCAGGGGGGCTTGGTGACTGCGGGCCGTACAGCGCTGCGAAGTGGGAAGAGGTGCTCAAGGCGATAATGAGCGGTAAGTCCGGTATCGCCGAAGTCTCACATCTGCAGGTCACCGAAACGTCACCCACGTCAAAAAGCGTGCGGGTCACAACGGGGCGAGCTGTGGTGCGTGGCAAAGTGTACTGGCTGGACGCGGATACGACGCTGGCGATCTCCGACAATACGAGCGGCAATCCGCGTATCGACCGGGTGGTACTGGAAGCAGACTGGGCAACGCAGACCATCCGGCTGAAGGTGCTCGAAGGCACGCCGTCGGCGTCGCCGTCTGCGCCGAGCCTGACCCAGGTGGACGGCACGCTGTGGCAGCTTCCGCTGGCGCAGGTGGCGGTGGCGAACGGGTTTACGAGCATCACGAGCGGGGACATTACGGACGAGCGGGAAGCCATTTACTTTCCCTTGGGCATGGACGTTGTGACCGTCAGTGGCAAGTCAGCAAATTACTCAACGACGAGCACCACGTTCGTCAAGGTCTCAAGCGACCTTGATTTAAGCATTACAACGCACGGGGGAAACGTTTTAGTGTGGTTTGCTGGCGTTACTGGTGATAGCAGCTCGGGCACATATTGGGACATATGGGTAGACGGCACGCAAGTGACACCAGGAGGCGGTTTCGCATACACGAAACCGCAGACATCGCAGACGGCTTTCACTTGGCTCTTGACTGGGCTAAGTGCGGGAACGCACACCATAGAGTTGTACTGGCACGCAACCATTAGCAGCTATCCCGCCGTTTTGCATGTCGACACAACAGGGCAAAACGCCGCGCAGTTTGGTGCCATGGAGGTTGGGGCATGATCCACGAAATAGCTCTGAAGCGCGACGCCAATACGATTAACCTGGCGCGCTTGCATGATGAACTTACGGCGCAACTCACCGGGGTTATAGGCGTGAGCACAGGGGACTATGGCGTGCGTGTGCATCTCGACCACAAACCGACGGCTGGGGAGATCGCAACCGTCGAGGGGATAGTGAAAGCACACGACCCAACGCAGCTCACGAAGGAACAGCAGGCACTCGTGCAGTGGAAAACGAAGGTCGAGGCGCTGAGCGCGAAGGACTGGAGCGCACTCACGCCGACCGAACGCGAAGAGGCGTTGAGGCTTCAACATGAGCAGATGATCTACCAGGCGACGGGCAAATTGCCGTCGGTGGCTACGCCTAAGTAAGGCGTACCCTCCCCGCGCGGGCAACTTGAAGGGCCGACCGCGCAGGAAGGGCAAGGGGAGTATACCATATCGGCCCCGGGCGGGGGAAACATGACGGTAAATGATCTGATTGCGCTTTTCAACGAGCTGAGTCCGTTCGCAACGC
>JALSSH010000460.1 GCA_026984385.1 Ardenticatenia bacterium
GGCGGGGGTGTGCGTCTCGCCCGCTTCCACCAACGTCACGAACTCCGGGCAGGCTTGTTTTTCCACGTGCACCCCACGCGCAAAGCGTCCGACCACGCTGGCGTAAAGCGCGCCCTGGAAGGTCGCCTCGGTCGCCAGCACGCCGATCACACCGCTTTGGGTGGCTTGCGCGGCGGGCTTGACCGCCGGCTCCATGCCCACAAAGGGCACATCGGGGAAGCGGGTGCGCAGAGCGTGCAAGGCGGCGGCGCTGGCCGTGTTGCAGGCGACCACCACCAGCTTAACATCCTGGGCCAACAAAAAGCGCACGATCCCCTCGGTGAACGTGCGCACCTGCTCGATGGGGCGCGTGCCGTAAGGCACGTGCGCTTGGTCGGCCAGGTAGATCACGTTTTCGGCGGGGAGCTGAGCGCGCAGCTCGCGCAAAATCGAAAGCCCGCCTACTCCGGAGTCCAGCACCCCGAGGGGGCGCGGATCGGAGCGAGCGGCAGCGTGCGAAACGTTCACGCGGGTAGCCCCTTTGCGTTAGTGGGTTGGGCGGCGAAAGTGCCGCGATCATAGCGTAGGGCAGGGTGACGCGCCACAGCAACACGTTAAACACTCTTGAGGGCAGCAGGCTAGGCGTGTAGGTTCAGGTACGCGGTGAGGCAACCGCCGTGCTCGCTACCTATAACTTTCTCACAACATGCGTCCGAAGCCACGTCACAAACATCATTCGATCCATCTTGCCAGTGGCCACTTGCAAGATCACGTGCTCTTGCTCGTCTGTGGAGGCTGCAAGCTCATGGCCGTTCAACACCAGATATGTTTCCAATGCCATGTGCCCTACCCGCTTATTTCCATCAACGAAAGGGTGATTGCGAATGAGGGAAAACGCCAACGCAGCCGCCTTTTCTACCAATGTCGGGTAGAGTTCTCGTCCCTCAAAGGTCATGTGCGGCTGAGCTAGAGCAGCTTCTAGACCACCCGGATCACGGATACCCTGCGCCCCGCCACTCTGGGAAATAACGAGCCTGTGCAATACGATCACTTCACCAAGTGATAAATAGCGCACGAATTTTATTCTCCCGACGCAGCTAGACGGCGGTAAAGCTCCTCATTTTTCTTCAGCACATACTCGGCAACGCGCAGGAAATCCTCGTCAGGCGGTGCGAGCAATGATTCCACTTGGGCGCGCGCCAATTCCTCCACCGGCACGCCCAAGCGCTCGGCCATTGTGTGCAACTGTTGCATTTTCGCGTTGCTAAGTGTGATATGTAGCTTGGGCATAGCGTGTCTCCTCTCCAATTTTACTCCTCGCGCGCTCGGCGGAGCAAACGAAAACCTCAATCCCACCTTCCAGTATACGCGCACGCCTTCGCGCGCGGAAGGGCCATTCGCGGGCACTACTCCACACCCGCAAAGGGGCGCCAGGCAAAGTCCCCGCCCGCGCGCCTTGCGGTATAATAGGCGCTCGCGGCATCCCACACGCACGCAAGGAGCACCCATGAACGACCCGAACTTGGCTGCCACGCTGGAGCAAACCATCCGCGCTCACCGTCCACTGGAGATCAACGCGCCCTGGGCCGATGAGATCGTCTTTCCATATTACGACGGGCTTTCGATCCGCAACCTGGCCCATACGGTGGTGCAATGGCTGGTTGACCGCCACGACCACACCGACGCCCAGATCGGCCCTGCTCCGTTGGACGGGCAAATTTGGGAGCGTTGGCGCGGCCAAGTGCGGCGCGTGGTGCTTTTTATCACGGACGGGCTGGGCTGGCAACTGTTGCAAGCGCTGCGCGAGCAAGACGCCGAGCTTGCGCAGATCGTCGCGGACTTGGTCGGCGAGGGGCTGCTTGTGCCGATCACGTCCATCGCGCCCAGCACCACCGCCGCCGCGCTTCCCAGCATCTGGACAGGCGCCAGCCCCGCCGCCACCGGCATGGTCGGGACGCAGTTTTTCCTGCGCGAGTTCGGCGTGCTGGCGAATTTGTTGCACTACTGGCCGGTCAGCGGCAAGCATCGCCCCGAGGTGCTGGAAGATTGGGGGCTGAACTTCGAAAACTTCCTCCCCCGTCTGACGTTGGGGCAAGTGCTGGCGAGCTGGGGCGTGGAAAG
This sequence comes from Ardenticatenia bacterium, assembly GCA_026984385.1. Lineage (GTDB taxonomy): Bacteria > Chloroflexota > Anaerolineae > Aggregatilineales > Aggregatilineaceae > JALSSH01. The sequence goes on from JALSSH010000460.1 coordinate 2,101, forward strand.
CTATCTTTTGCAGCAAAAGGGGCTGCTCGGCACGGGGCTTTCGCGCCTGATGCATCGGGGCATCGCCCATCAGCGACTTTACTTCGGCTATACCGATCTGTGGGTGGCGCTGCGCGAGCTTTTGCACGAAACACGCCGCAAACGCTGCTTTATCAGCGCCTATTGGAACGCGGTAGATAGCCTTTCGCACCTGCACGGGCGCGACGCCGAACACACCACCACCGAAATCCGCCGCCAACTGGCCGACTTGCGCGACGTGTTGGGCGCGGAAGGGGTGCGCGACGGGCACACGCTCTTTATCCTGGTGGCGGACCACGGCCACACGGCGATCCGTGAGTATGTGGTCGCCGAGGAGCATCCGCTCCTGATGGACGCGCTGCGCATGGCCCCCGCCGGAGACGCGCGTCTGGCGCATCTTTATTTGCGGCACGGCACACGCGATGACGTGGTCGCCTATTTGTGCGAGAATCTGGGCGAGAAGCTGGCGTGTTTCTTGCCGGAAGAGGCGCTCGCCGCCGGGCTTTTTGGCCCAGAGCCGCCCTACGCCGAAACTCCCGCCCGCCTGGGTGACCTGACCGTGCTCGCACGGGAAGGCGTCGCCCTGACCGTCCGCGCACCGAACGGCAAGTTCGCCTCGCGCAGCCGTCACGCCGGCATGAGCGCCCGTGAGATGTTCGTGCCGTTGCTGATGCGCACGCTGTAAGTTTCGCATGAGCTTTTAAGCAAGGAAAACGCATGGCAAACCTGTTGAACCGTCTTTTTGGGGGCGCGACCGCTTCGCCCGCTCCGCAAACCACCCCCGCCCAACAAGAAATGGATACCCTGCTGGAAACCGCCGCCGCCGCGCTCGAACAAGGTTTCCACGAAACCGCGTTGGAAACGTACCAGCGTGGGCTGACGTTGGCGCGCGCGTTGGCAGATACGCGCTATACCGAGCTGTTCCTCAACGGGATGGGCGCGGCGTATGTCCAGCTTAAACGCTATGAGGAGGCGCACGACGCGCTCCATGAAGCGTTGGAGCTTGCCCGCCCGTTAGACGACCCGCGCGAACTGGCGCGCTGCCTGAACAACTTGGGCACGCTGCACGCCACGCGCGAAGAGTGGGGCGAGGCGCAAACCTATCACCGCCAGGCGCTGGAAGCCGCGCGACGCTCTGGAGACACGGGGAGCATTGCCCTGGCGCTGGAAAGTTTGGCGCGCGACGCATTGCATCAAGACAACCCCAACTACGCCCAACACCTGCTCAAAGAGGCCGTGATCCTTTCTCAGGCCAACGGGCAACACCACATCACCGCGCGGGTGCTCGGTTTGTTGGGCGAGGCGACCGAACAGGTCGGCGACCGCACCAACGCGGCCAAGCTCTTTGAGCAAGCGCTCCACTTCGCACGCCAAACGCAACAAGAAGCGCTCCAATTGCGCTGGCTGCAAAAGCTGGCCCGTTTGGAAATGGAAGCCCAAGCCTATCGCCAGGCGATCTTGCACTTGCAGGAAGCGGAGAATGTGGCCTTGCGGCTGGGCGACCAACCGCCGGAATTCTTTATGCACAGCGCGCTAGACCTCACCACCGCCTATCAACAGATCGGCGACACCGCCCAAGCCGAGGAGTACGCTACGCGCGCGCTGGCCCAAGCGCGCAGCACCGGCAACGCCACGCATGAAGCTTCCGCCCTCACGCGGCTGGGCGTCACGGCTTACGCGGCTAACGACCTGCCGCGCGCGTTGAGCTTCCTCACCGAAGCCCAAGCGCTCTACGACACGCAGGCCGTCCACGACCCCGAAGAGCACATGCAAATTTTGCTGGCGTTGGGCAACGTCGCCATGCGTCAACGGCGCTTGGAAGAGGCGCAAAACTACGCCCAACAGTTGCTGGAGCTGGCCGAAGAACACGCAGACATCGCCCGCCAAGCCGAAGCGCATCAGTTGCTGGGCTATCTGGCGGCGCAGCGCGGCGAACGCCAAGCCGCCAGCGCCCATTGGGACGAGGCGCTGCGCTTGCTGGGGCGGGACGCGCGCACGCCGCAGGTGGCGCAGTTGCGCTGTGACATCGCCCAAGCGCACCGCCAGGCGGGTAACTATCGTGCGGCGCTGGATGAGTACGAAAAGGCGCTGATGCTGCTTTCGCACATCGAGCATTTGCCCACGCGCGGGTTGGTGCTGGGCAACGCGGCCACCGTCTACACCGAGATGGGCGACGAAGACACCGCCCAGGCCTTCTATGAGGAAGCGGTCGCCATCGCCCAACGCACCGGCGACCGCCGCGCCGAGGCCGTGCGGCTGGGCAATTGGGGCTGCGCGCTGGCGCTGACCGGTCAGCCGAGGCGAGCGGTCGAAAAATTGGAACGGGCGCTTGCGCTCAGCCGCGACCTCAACGATACGCTGATGATCGCGGTGCAAACCAACAACCTCGCGCGCGCATACACGGCGCTGGGAGACTTCCAAACCGCGCACGCGCTGCACAAGCAGGCGCTCGCTGCCGCCACCGCTGCCGACGCGCCGCAATGGGCGGCAGTTTTCCGCGCCGACCTGGGCTTGACGTTGGAGGGGTTGGGGCGGGCCGAAGACGCGGAGGCGGTCTATCGGCAGGCGCTGGCCGAAAGCGAGACCCTCGCCAACCCGGAAACGCAAGTGCACGCGCGCACACGCTTGGCGCGGCTGCTGGCTCAACGTGGACAACCGGAAGAGGCGTCCGTCCTGGCCGAACAAGCGTTGGCCCAAGCGCGGCGGATGCACTATCGGCGCGGCATCGCGGACGCACAACGCGCGCTCGGCGACGTGGCCGCACGGCGCGGAGACGGCGGGGCCGCCGAAAAGCATTACCGCGAGGCGCTCAAGCTCTACACCATCCTTCACGATCCAACCGCGCGCGCGGTGGCGGCGCTGTTGCCCGAAGAAGAACAGTCCGCGTAGGCTTGTGGGCTAATCGGCTTTGCCGCGCCGACTCGCTTTGTCATCCGCCACCACGCCGCAGGAGCAGCCTCACCGTGAAGCGCCCGAACCGTCATTCACTCTTGACCCTGGCATGGCTCATCGCGCTGTCGCTGAGCGCGTGCCGTTCGGCGGCCAAAGCTCCGCCTGCTCCCATTGTCACGCCGCACCCCACCTTGCAGGTGGAAGGGCCGCCTTGCCATTTGGACTACAACGTGCCCTACTACCTGACGGGCATCATCTGCTTTGAGCGGCTCTACGACCGCGTCGTCACGTCGGAAGCCGTGCCCGAACTCGGCGGCTTGGCCTTGGGGACTGAGGGCACACTTTACATCGCGCGCCCGTCTAGCGGCACGGTCTGGGCTATGCGCGATGTGGACGGCGACGGCTTCCCGGACGCGCCCTATCAGGTGGCGAGCGGCCTCCCTCACCCCACCGCGCTCACCTTTCACGCGGGCGCGCTCTACGTAGCCGCCGAAGGGGGACTTTTTCGCTTGGAGCTGGACGCGCACGGCCTGGCGCGCACCCAAAAGCGCCTCGTCGCCGACCTCACCGCGCCCAACGGCCTTTGGCCGGATAGCGTGCGCGTGGGGCCGGATGGACGTGTTTATGTCGGCGTGGGCGCAAGCTGTGCGGACTGCCCAAAAGAAGCGACCTCGGCGGGCGCGGTGCTCAGCTTTGCCTCGGATGGCTCAGACCGCCGCACCGTAGCCAGCGGCTTACGCCACCCGCGCGCCCTGGCCTTCCACCCCCGCAGCGGCGATCTTTGGATCGCGGACGTGCGCGGCCCCCAAGCCCCCTCCGACGCCCTTTTCCGCGTCCCTGCCGCTGAGCTGGCGGCTGGCGTTGCGCCGAACTTCGGCTATCCCGCGTGCGTGGAGACGAGCGCGCCCCATTGCGTGGACGTTGTCCCGCCCGCCTACACATTCCCCGACCAAAGCACGCCCGCCGACATGCTCTTTTACACCGCCGACGGCTTCCCCTTTTGGCAAGACGACCTGATCGTCGCGCTGGCGGGTTCGTGGGACCGCGCCGAGCCTTCCGGCTATGCGCTGGTGGTGGTCAGCTTCGACGCGGAAGGGCTGCCCGACGGCGGTTATGAGCGCATCGCCCCGATCAGCGATCATCCCAGTTTCGCGTTTCCGTTGGCGCGCTATTCGCTGATGGGCATGGGCTTTTTCCCCTATCATCCGGTGGCGTTGGCGCTCGACCCGCAAGGGTGGCTGTATATCGCCGAGCAAGAAGGGCGCATCCTGCGCATTCGTCCGCGTCCTGCCCAAGTCATAGACTCGCGCTACCCCACTCCGTCGCCCACCCCGTGAAGCCGTGCCAGCCCGCCAAGCATATCAAGCGCCATTGTGCTATATTTGGGACACAAACTATCTTGACGCGGGGGCAGAATCTGCTACCATTCCGTGCCGTCCGAACCCCCGCAAAGTAAGGAGTCACCAAAACGATGGGTGAAAGAACCTTTGTCGTAGACGAAGCGAGCTGGGAGGAGAAAGTCCTCAAGTCTGAAACGCCGGTGTTGATCGACTTTTGGGCCGAATGGTGCGCCCCGTGCAAAATGATCGCGCCGGTGGTCGCCCAACTGGCCGAAAAGTACGACGGCAAGCTGTTGGTCGGCAAGGTAGACGCCGACGAAAACCAAAATCTGCTCATGCAATACGGCATTATGGGCATCCCAACCTTGATGCTCTTCAAAGGTGGGGAAGTGGCCGAGCGGATCGTGGGCTTTATGCCCCTGCCCGTGCTCGAACCGAAAATCGCGCGCCATTTGGATTGAGGCCGCGCGCGCCTTTCCGCACACCAAAACGCCCCGCAGGGGGCGTTTTTATTTCCGCCGAGTGCGCCTTCAGCAGACCTACTCAGCGCCCTCTCCCTCCGCGCTCGTTCACCCGCCAACCGTACCCCAATCGTGGGATAGCCCATTGTCGCTTCCGCAAAGAATCCGCTATCATTGGAAACGATGACGGCACACATTCCGAGGAGCATTGATGAACATCCACACACGCCGGAAAATTTGGCCGGTGCTTTTGCTGATCGCTTTGCTGGCGACGTTGGCGTGGCCTGCCGCCGCCCAAGACGACGAGATCGTCTCTCGCGTGGAAGGCGAGCCGATTACGCGCGCGCAGTTCGAGGCGCGGGTGCGCTTGGTGCGTTGGCAGTTTTTGCGCGAGTTGGAAAAGCTCGACGAGCTGACCAGCGGCCAGTTGGGGTTGGCGGCGGCTTTTGTTGAAGACCGCGTCTCCAGCTTGCAAGACCCCGTCGGGCTGGGTGGGGATGTGCTGGAGTTGATGGAAACCGAGCGCGTGCTTTGGCAAAAAGCCGCTGAGCTGGACTTGTTGCCCAGCGAAGAAGAGATCGACACCGCCGAAGCCTATTTCTTCAGCCGCTGGACCGATGTGCCACCCGACGAGATCGCCGCCAACGCCGAGGCCCAAGCCTTCATCGCCGAATGGCGCGAGGGCGCGATGGCCGCTTCCGGCATGAGCGAGGCGGAGCTGCGCGACGTTTTTGCCACCGAAGCCGTATCCCAAAAGCTCTTTGAGTATTTGGCCGACAGCGTGCCCCAAGAAGAGCTGGCCGTCCACACGCGCCATATCCTTTGCGCCTTCAATCCGGACAACCCGGGCGACCCCGCCCCACCCAGCGCGGAACAGCGCGCCGCGGCGGAAAATTGCGCCCAAACGGCGATGGTGCGCTTGGCAAATGGGGAAAATTTCGAGGCGGTCGCGCGCTCGCTTTCCGACGACCTCGCCAGCGGCCAACGCGGGGGAGATGTCGGCTGGACGTTCCTCAGCCAACTGACTGCCAACTACGCCGAAGCCGCTCGCAACGCCGAGCTGAACACCGTCATCGGGCCGGTGGAAACCGAGTTCGGCTTCCATGTGTTGGAAGTTTTGGAGCGCGAAATGCGCCCGCTCAGCGACGAAGAATATAACCGCGCGCTGAGCGGCTACTTCCAAGCCTGGGTCAACGCGCTTTACGAGCAAGCGACCATCGAGCGCAGCGAGCATTGGCAAGACGCCGTGCCGGACCGCCCGTCGCTGGAAGACCTGGACGCCGAACTCCAAGCCGCGATCCAGGCCGCGCTGGAATAAACGGGGCCGCAAAACCACGCAAGGAGGAAACGCGATGCTCCCCAAAGCCACAAGCACGCACCAGGGGTACGTCTCCGGTGAGTTTCTCACGCGCACTTTTCGCATCAGCGGAGAAGTGCCCTTGCGCGGCGAGCCGTTGCTGGACCAGCTCAACGACCACAACGCGCTTTTTATCACGTTGGAGCGCATGTTTATCTCGCCGCTACTGGACCCCGCCGTGCTCAGCGGGCACTTTCAGGCGGGCGAGGTGCGCAAAGACGTTTTGGGGCTGGTGGTGCTTTCCCAACAGCGCGACGGCTTGCCCGCGCGCGAAGGGCGCTATGTGGGGCGAGACTATATCGAACACGGCGTGATGCTGGTGGTGGCGGGCTTTGAGGTGCGCGGCGTGATCACCATGCACCGCACGGTTAACATCCCGCACTTTGTGCGCACCACGCCGGAGCGTTTCATCCCGATCTTCAACGCCACAGCCACCTATGCCACCAAGCGCGACGTGATCTTCCAGGGGGGCGCGATTTTGGTTAACCGCGCTTGGATCGAGGTTTTCGCCATGCAGGCCTCCGCAAGCAACGCCAAGCCGGCGTAGAAAGTTGAGACGCATCTATGGCGCGCATCCTGGTTGTTGACGACGACCCCAATTTGCTGCAAATGGTCAAATTGATGTTGCAGCGCGTAGAGCACGAGGTCGAAATAGCCAGCAGCGGAGAAAAGGGCATCGTCCTGGCCGCTCAATGGCAACCCGA
>JALSSH010000461.1 GCA_026984385.1 Ardenticatenia bacterium
ACTTTGCCACTGTTGCGCCCGACGATTGTGGTGGCGCTGGTCTTCCGCACGCTGGACGCGCTGCGCGTGTTCGACGTTTTCCAAGTGTTGCTGGGCCGCCGCAAGCTCTCGATGGCGACATATAACTACGAAACGCTGGTGCAAAATCAAGACGGCGGGTACGCCTCGGCCATCGGCGTATTTATCTTTCTGCTCATTTTCATCTTCGCGGTGATCTACGTGAGAACGTTGGGGGTGGAAACCGAATGACGCGAAAACGTTTCTACGATACCCTGCGACGCGGTGGCTTTTGGGTACTGGTGATCCTCATCGCCGTTTACACGCTTTTCCCCTTCTATTGGGCGCTGAATTCGTCTTTTAAGACCGAGCAGGACATCATCAACCCGGCCACCTATCTCCCGCCGCACCCAACGCTGATCAACTATCAGGCCGTTTTTTCCGACAACAACTTTGTGCGCGCGCTGAGGAACTCGACGGTCGTTTCTAGCCTGGTGGTGTTGCTTGCGCTGTCCGTCGGCTCGTTTGCCGCCTACGCGCTGGGGCGGCTGAAATTTCGCGGACGAACCACGATGCTCTACGCGGTCTTGGCGATGACCATGTTCCCGCAAATCTCGGTGCTTTCCGGCATGTTTTCCATCGTCAAGGACCTGGGGGTTTTCGGCTCGCCGGTTGCGCTGATCGTCTCCTACCCGATCTTCACGCTGCCCTTTACGATCTGGGTGCTGACGAGCTTCTTCCGAGGGCTGCCGAGCGAGATCGAGCAAGCGGCGCTGGTGGACGGGGCGACCACCTTCCAAACGTTCTACCGCATCCTGCTTCCCCTGACCGCGCCCGCGCTGGTCACAACGGGCTTGTTGGCCTTCATCGCCGCCTGGAACGAGTACCTTTTTGCCTTGACGTTCACCATCACCGACCCGGGATCGTACACCGTGCCGGTGGCTATCGCGCTTTTCAGCGGCAAGATCGCGCACCAAGAGCCTTTCGCCGAGGTGATGGCGGCGGCGATGGTGGTGACCTTCCCGCTGTTGGCGTTGGTGTTGGTCTTCCAAAACCGCATTGTGGAAGGGCTGACGGCGGGGGCGGTCAAAGGGTAACCCCCCGTCCTGTTTCAGCTTCCCGAATGCCACTATGCCCACCAGTTCTAGCCTGAAAGCTGGTGGGCCTTTATACGAAAGGACGCCACGCTGATATGCCCTGGTATACCCATGCCATCTTCTACGAGCTTTACCCTCGGGCTTTTGCCGACAGCAACGGGGACGGTTGGGGAGATTTTATCGGCATCTTAGAGCATCTGGACTATCTCCAATGGCTGGGCGTGGACTGTATCTGGCTCACGCCGATCTACCCCTCGCCCTTGCGCGATGACGGCTACGACGTAGCCAGCTACTACGCCACACACCCCCGTTACGGCAGCATGGAGGAATTCCGCTTGCTGTTAGACGAGGTGCACGCGCGCGGAATGCGCTTGATCACCGACTTGGTGGTCAACCACACCTCCGACGAGCACCCCTGGTTTCGTTTGGCGCGCCGCTCTCGCAACTCTCCCTGGCGCGACTACTACGTTTGGAGCGACACCTCGGAGCGCTACGCTCAGGCGCGCATTATCTTTTTGGACGTGGAAAAGTCCAACTGGGCCTACGATCCGCTCAGCAAGCAATACTATTGGCATCGCTTCTACAGCAGCCAGCCGGACTTGAACTACGACAACCCCAAAGTGCAACAGGCGATGTTGGACGTGGTCAAATTCTGGTTGGACTTGGGGGTGGACGGCTTCCGCGTGGACGCCGTGCCCTACCTTTTTGAGCGCGAGGGCACATCGTGCGAAAACTTGCCCGAAACGCACGAGTATATGAAGAAAGTTCGCCGCCTGGTGGAAACGCACTACCCCGA
>JALSSH010000462.1 GCA_026984385.1 Ardenticatenia bacterium
GAGTAATTGCGGGGCGGGATGTTCCACTTTGTACCAACGGGCGTAAACGCTTGGGGCGTCCAGGCGCAAATCTGCGGAAAGGTCCACCACGCGCACGCCCGCCGCCAGCGCTTGGGCGGCGATGGGCGCGGAGCGGGTGTGCGGCAAGCACAAGAACACGGTCTGCACGGCGTCGAGCGGGGCTTCGGCGGCGTGGATCAACGGCAGATCGGGCGCTTGGGGGTGGGAAGCGCGCAAACTTGAGCCTGCGGCGTGCTCCGAGGTGGCAAAGCGGATTTCGGCGTTCGGGTGCGCGCTGAGCAAGCGGATCAGCTCCAGGCCGGTGTAACCGGTGGCGCCGTAAACGCCGACGGGGATAACGGTCATGGCGGTTCTCCTAGCTAACGCGAAAACCGCTTCCGATTGCTGTCCGGAAGCGGTCGTTTACGCTTGGGCTTGTTCGTTGCCTACACCAACGCCACTAAGCCGGACTCCTTAGCAGGATGACCGGACGGCGGCGGCGAGGGCTGCGGTAGAGCGTGGCAACGGACATCGAACAAATAGCCTTCATCAGGTGCGTTTTTGTGCGAACGCCGACCAGCCTAACACAAGTGACGCATTTTGGCAAAAATCAGCGCCGCCGAAACAAGTTTGCTGGCGGCGCGTGCAAATCTGTATCCAAGAAGCGTGGCATTGGGGCCGTTGTTCAGGCGGAGAGGTTTAGCCGTTGCGGTTGTCCAGATATTTATGGAGCATTTCCAACAACTCGCTCATGCTGATCGGCTTGGAAAGGTAGTCATCGCAACCCGCCGCAAGAAAACGTTCCCTATCTCCACGCATCGCATTCGCCGTCAGCGCAATGACCGGAATATGCTGCGTGCCCTCCAAACCTTTGATGCGCTGGGTTGCTTCCACGCCGTCAATGCCCGGGAGGCTGATATCCATCAGGATCAAGTCGGGTCGCTCGCGGAGCGCCATTTCCACGCCCGTCAAGCCGTCTTCTGCCTCGATGACCTCATACCCCCGCGCGGCCAACATCTTGCGCACCAAGCGCTTGTTCTGAAAGTTGTCCTCGACATACAAAATCCGATAAGCCATAACGCTCTCCCCAAACGTCGTTTCGCAGCCATCAGGCCGAAGATGGCCGCAAAAAGGCTGCAATCTGAGCGGGAAATTGGCGGGTGTCCAACGGCTTGGCAATAAAGCCCGCACAACCAAGAGACATGACCGAGTGACGGGTCGCGTCATCTTGTTGTGCTGAAACGGCAACGATGGGCACATCGCGTCCTTTCATGCCCGGGTGCAAAATGGCCGCCACCAATTGGCCGTCTAGGTCCGGCAGGTTGATATCCAACAACACCAGCTCTACGCTCTCATCCCTTGCCTGCCGTAGCCCAGAAAGTGCCGAGGTCGCCACTAACACTTGATGACCGTGCGGCTCTAGCACTTTTTTGACCAGGCGCACAAATTGCGAATCGTCATCGATCACCAAAATCACAGCCATAAACTCATCCGTTACTCAATGTTTCGTTGACGTAATCAACCAGCGCTTGCCGGTCTAAGCCCGCTTTTTGAAAGAGCGAGATGATCTTGCCGAGCAACTTTTCCCGTTCGGCGGCGCGAAGGTCTTTGGCCGTCAGCACGACAACGGGAATATCCTTCGTCTCAGGGTTTTGTTTCAGCCGTTCCAACACTTCCTCGCCGTTCAAATCCGGCAGCAACAAATCCAACACAATCAACGCCGGTTTGACGCGCGACACCAGCTTTAAGCCGGACTCGCCGTCAAAGGCTTCGTGCACCGTGTAACGTCCGGTCGCTTCCAACAAGCGCCGGATCAAGCGGGCGTCGCGTGGCTCGTCATCGATCACCACAATCGGGCGCTTTTCGCTCGGCGGCGGCGAGGGAGGC
>JALSSH010000463.1 GCA_026984385.1 Ardenticatenia bacterium
CGCGCGGCGGCGGGACAACGGGACGGTGCGCTCGGCGAACGCTTGTGAGCGAGGAACGCCCGCCGTCGGGGGCGCGCCGCCCGTGCGCCATTCGGCGCACTACGCGCGGCTCTGCCGCGCGTCAGCCGCGCGGAGCGCGGCTAGGCGGCGCGCCCAGCGCGCGATCGCCGCAAATGCCCACACGGTCAGCGCCGCGAGCCGCACTGTTGGTGCGGCTCGCGGGGGGTGCAGGGGCGGGCCTGCCCCTGCTGGGGGCGCGGGGGCAAAGCCCCCGCACTCCCGCGCTTTGCTTACACGGGTTTACTGCCCCGCCGCAATCACATTCACATAGTCTTCCCCCACGCCGACCAGCGCGTAAACCGTCGGCACACCGTCCACTTCTATCACGCCCGCGTAGATCACTTTGGGCGCCGAAACCGCCGCACCGCTGGCCGGGTCCATGCCCAGCCCTGCCGCCGTCGCCGTGAAGGCCAGCCCCTCCATGTCGCTGATCTCCGCAAACGCCAACCCGTCCAGCGCCGGATAAACGTGGGTGATCATGTCCAGCGCGTCCGCCGCGTTGGTGGGCATGGCCGCGTCCACGCGCAGCATATAAACACCCGTCGCGTTGCTAGAAAGCGCCGCGCCGAGCGTTTCGGAGGTAGGCACGTCGCTGGTCATCACCCCAGCCATACCGCCGCTCACCAGCGCCCAATAGTCCGCGTTGCTCACCAGCAAGGCCTGCGCGGCAAAGCCCTGGATTTGCTGGGGCAAGGTCTGGAACTGCGCCAAAATCTCCTCGGTCAACACGCCGGCGTAAAGCGGCTCTAGCGGCACGCCGAGCTGCGCATTGCCGAAAAGCGTCACCGCCTCGTAGGCGTCCATCGAAGGCACGGGTTCGCCGCTCTGAGGATACGTATCCACCGGCACGTCGCCGATCTCCACCGTGCTCACCGGCGCGTCGCTGGTCTCGCCCACGTAGTAGTAAGCGCCCATTGCCGCGTCGTAGGCGTACATGTAGCAGTCCCAGGGGTAGTAGTAGCAATAGGTGGCGTAGTCCTCATAGTAGGCATAGTAGTAATCCGCCGCCGCCATCGCGTATTCCACCGCCCAGCCGTAAGTTTCGGCCAGATATTCCGCCGAAGCAACCACCGCGTCATAGTAAGCCTGCGCGGCGTAGTCCACCGCCTCGTAGTAGTCCGCCCAAAATTGATCGTAGGCCTCCTGAGCTTGTGCCGTAGCTTGGTCAATGGCCGCGACCACTTCTTCGCTCAGTTGCGGCGCGTTGTTCGCCTGCTCCAAAGCCGCTTGCAACTCCGCTTGTGCTTCCATCAGCGCTTCCAGGTCGCTATAGGGTGCGGGCGCTTCGGGCATCTCTTCAGGCAACTGCGGCGGCTGCCAATCTTGCGCCCACTGCGTGGGATCGAAATCTTGCGGGGGAGCGGTCGGCGCGCCGAAGCCGCCTTGCTGCAACCACTCCAGCGCTGAGCCGATCGTGGGCAAAGAGGCCAGCGGGATATTCGCCGTGCCGCGATCGCCGAAGCGCGACCATTGCCCGTCCACCCCCTGGCTGAAAGGCGCGTAGCCGCTGCCCCACTGGGTCAAGCCGGAGAGCCTTCCCTCTTGGCCTGCGTGCTGGCCCGGGCCGCCGCCTTGCCCGATAGGTGGGCGGTTGCCGTTACCTTGATGCCCTTGCCCGATCTGTCCCCCCAAGCCGCCGTGCATATTGCCGAGCGAGGGCGCGTTGAAACTCGGCGGTTGGATGCTTGGCGCTTGGAAGTTGGGCGGGTTCGGTTGAGGAATGGAGGGCGGGGCGGGCATTCCGGAGGGCATTTGGGGCACGGTCGCCATGCCGCCCATGCCTGGGCTGCCCGGGATGCCACCGCTCATGCTGGGCGGCGTGGGCA
>JALSSH010000464.1 GCA_026984385.1 Ardenticatenia bacterium
GGTGGTATCCACCGGCACGGTCATTTCCAGCTTGACCGGCAAGACCAGCCCCGCCGGAAGCACCAAGTCCACACGTCCGTTGATAAGACCGCCGCCCCCGGGCAGCGTAAAGGAGGCGTTGGCGGCGATTGGCACGTCGGCGGTCAGCACCACGTTGGTGCTTTGGTTTAGCGGCAAGTCGAATTGGACGGGGATTTGGTCATCCACGTTGATCGTGCGTTCGATCACGGCTTGGTCCAGTCCGACGAAATTCTGATGCAGCCCGTCAATCAGCGGCTCTAGGATGCCGTTCTTGATCTGGAAAATCTGCATTAGCAAAAGCAACACCACGATCACCAAGATCAAGTTGAGCGCAAAAGAAAGGAGCGTTGCCACCGTCTTAAACGCATTCCACCAAACCCGCGCCGTGTGCATTGCGTGTCTCCTCTGTATATCTGATCGCCCGCCGAACGTTTGGAACGCGCTTCATCATAGCATCGGGGCAGGGGTGGGGTCAACCGGAAAGCGGTGGGATATGCGCGGGCGAGGAATGCCCGCCGCCGAGAGAGCGCGCCGCCCACCAAAAACTCACTCGCGCTGCCAGGGAAAGCGACGCGGTTCGAGCGGCACGGTGTTATACGCCCCATCGGAAAGCGGCACATCTTCGCCCGCCTCATCCGAAAGATCGGCGGCGGGCAAAGCGTCTTCCGCCATCAGCGGCAAAGTCACGTCGGCGGTGAGCGGCAATCGCACCGTGACCGTCGTCCCCAAACCGACCGCGCTTTGCAGCGAAACGCTGCCGCCGTGCGCTTCGATCACGCGGCGCGCAATGTACAGCCCTTGCCCTGTGCCCGGCTTGTGCACGGGCTGCCCCTCGCGGTCGCGCGGTGTGCCTCGGAAAAAGCGCGTAAAGACCCGCTCGACCTCGTCCGCCGCCACGCCGTAGCCCTGATCGCGGACAACGATCTCGGCGCTGGCCGGATCGTCGGGAGCGCGGCGCGCTTCCAGCGTGATCGTGGTGTGCGGTGGGGAAAACTTCAGCGCGTTGTCCACGATGTTCCCCAGCGCCCAGCGCAAACGTCGCTCGTCCCCCAACACATAATCGCCCCGTGCGCCGAACTTCACGCGCAGCTCGCAGCGTGCCGCGCGCGCCAGCGGCTGCCATTCTGCCGCCAAGCGCCACACCAGCGCGTTGAGCGGCAAGGCTTGCTGCGTGTCGGCCAGGTCGGGCGGCTCTAGCGTGCTGAGCGTGCGCAGCTCGGCGATGGTGCGCTGGATGGCGCGCGTATTTTGCACGAACTCGCGCGCCAGCGCCGCCAGCGAGTCATACGTTTGGGGGGCGGTGGGCACGTGCGCGCGCTCGGCGATGTGGTCGAGCAAGCGGTCGCGCTGCTGTTCGCGGCGCACTTCGTCGGTGATGTCCCGCAGCACAATCACCGTGCCGAGCCGCTTTTGCTCATCCGTCACAATCGCCGCCGCCTGCGCTTGGAGCATCTTCCCCTCGACGGGAATACGCGCGGGGTCGCCCAGCGCGTAAACGCCCGGGGCCAACGCACGCCCGAGCTTTTCGGTGACCTGTGCGGTCAGCTCGTGCAGCCGCGCCGAGCGAAAAGCCCGATGTCCGCCCAGCAATTGGCGCGCCGCGTCGTTGAGCAACACCACGCGCCCGTCCAGGTCTTGCACGACGATCCCATCCGGAATGGAGGCCAAAACCGCGTTCAGCCGCGCTACGCGCGCCCGTTGGCGACGCAGCGCTTTTTGCAGCGTGTCGGTGCGGCGTTTGTGCGCGTCGGCCAGCTCGTCCAACGCCGCGCCCAGCTCGCCGATCTCGTCGGTGGGGCGAAAGCGCGTGCGCGCGCGGGGATGCCCGAGCGCCAACGCCCGCGCCACGCGCGT
>JALSSH010000465.1 GCA_026984385.1 Ardenticatenia bacterium
TACCAAAATTTACACTTCCGCTATCAGTGGCTTTTCATCATCGCCACCTTCTTTACAACGGCGCTCGCGGCGGTCAACGTGTGGCTCTATGCGCAAGGCTGGCAGGGCTACCGCCCCTTCGGTTTTTTGCGCTGGACGGAACTTCTGGGCATTGCGGCGGCGGCGGTGAGCGGGTTGGCGGCAGCGGTATCCTTCCTCAACGCCAACCAGCGCCCGCAAAAACATTGGTTTGAGGCGCGCGCTAAGGCAGAAAATTTGCGCTCGCTGTACTTCTTGTTTTTGGCGCGCCAAAGCCCCTTCAACTATCCGGACGCAGGCGACCGTGTGCAGGTGTTGCGTCAAAAAGTGGTGGATGTGCTGCGTGGGCAAGAACGACAGCAACCCCAGCAAGCTCAAGGACGGTGACCATGAACGAAAATAGGCTGCTTTCCGAACCTGTGCCCCCCGAAACGCTTTTTGGCGACAACGAGGCGCGTTTGCGCGCTGAGCTGTATATCAAGAACCGCTTGAAGTATCAGGACGGCTATTATGCGCGGCGCGCGATGGAATACAGCCACAACGCCGACTTTATGTTGCGGCTGACTGCGGCGGTGATGGGCATTTCGGCCATGATCTCCGCGCTTTCTGTGGGCACGGACAAGCCCATTTACGCCTTCCTCACCGCGCTATTGCCGGCCTTTGCAGGCATGGTCTCCGCCTTCCAGTCGCTCTACCAATGGCAACGGCAGGCCAAGCTCTATCAAGAAACCCGTTTGGCGCTGCGGCAGGCTGAATTGGTGATGCCGGATTCAGACTTTCCGCGCCCGGAAAGTCCGGCGGAGCAGTTCACGCAGTTGGTGCAAGAGGTGGAAACCGTGTTGCGCAACGAGGCGCAACAGTGGGGGCAACTGCTCAACGTGCAGACAACGGGCACGTCGCCGCAAGGGGGAACAAGGCCGCCTTCAGGACAAGGTGGCCGCAGCCGTACCAGAAGCTGAGCACGCGCGGTTCGGGGCGCTACACACAAAGCCCCACCCCACCTACGCTATTGGCAATTGACGTTCGCCAAATGTTCTTCGTAGGTTGCCGCGAAGGCTTCCCCCGTCCCGTTGCAAGAAGCCGTGTGGAAACGGTAATCCGTTGCGGGGGGATACACCGCCGCCAAGATCGCGCTCATGCCCGGGTTGCAGATCGGCCCGGGAGGCAAGCCCGGGTATTTGTACGTGTTGTAGGGCGAGTCAATGTCCACGTCACTACCGCGCACACGCGGCCACCAGGCCCCCGAGCGACCCAGCGCGTATTGGATGGTCACCGTTTCGCCCAAGCGCCCGCCCGCGCGGTAATTGTTGTAGTCCACACTGGCGATCAGCTTTTGCGTTTCGGGCGCGCGCGACTCACGCTGCACAATCGAGGCGATGGTCAACGCCTGGTAAAACGTCACGCCCTGCGCGGCGGCGTCTGCGCGCATCTGCGGGGTGACGTTGGCGGCAAAAGCGCTCAGCAACATATCGCGGAACTGTTCGGCGCTGGTGTCGTTTTGTACGGTATACGTGCCCGGGAAAAGGAAGCCTTCCAACGACGCGCCCGAGGGTCGCTCCATTGCAAAATCAAAGGGCACGCTGACGCCCGGGTCGGTCACGGCCAAAAAGTCCGCGCCGGAAAAGCTGACCGGCGCTTGTTGCACGGCCTCGGCGATCTGTTCGCGTCGCCAGCCCTCACGCACGGTGATCGTACAAGGGCAATTTGGCGTGCGCGGCCCCACCGAAACCAGCGCCTCCGGCGGGACATACGGCTCGGAGGGCGGGGCATTTTCCGCGGCCCCGGGCGGCAAATAGAGCACCTGGCCCACGAGCAGGTAGCGGCTGCTCAGGCAATTGGCCGCCATCA
>JALSSH010000466.1 GCA_026984385.1 Ardenticatenia bacterium
CGGTCACATGCTACGGCGAAACCGTTTTTTTGGGGGAATATGCCGAAGACCTCCGCGCGTGCTCAGGATGTGCTAGAATAGCGGCGGCGTTGCGTAACTGAGGCAAACAAGGCATGGCTGATCATCCGCACTATATCGAAGATGACGATATTTTCGACTATTCCGAGGCCTTCGAGCGCCCGCGTCATCGTCGCGCCTCCCCCTTGGTCGAAGCACCCTCGCTGCGCCCACGTGCACGCCGAGCCGTTTCGAGCGTCGGTGTGGATTTGTATCTGGTGTTGGTGGTTGGGATGCTGTGCGCTGTGGGCCTGCTGATGGTTTATAGCGCCTCCATTGACGTCAGCTACCAAGTGACGGGCAAAGCGGATAGCACAACCTATTTTTTCGTGCGCCAAGCGCGCTCTATGTTAATTGGCGTGATCGTGGCGACCGTTCTGGCTCGCTTGGACTATCACCTGTGGCGACGGTTGGCCGTGCCGATGATGTTGGGGGTGATCCTGTTGCTGGTGGCGGTGTTGCGTTTTGGCAACATTCGCTTTGAGGCCCAGCGTACCCTGATCGAAGGTTCGTTTCAACCTGGGGAGCTGGCAAAATTTACCGTCGTGGTCTATATGGCCGCATGGTTGGCCGCCAAACGCGCGCGGCTGCGCAATGTTTTTTACGGCATCGTCCCTTTTAGCGGGCTGGTCGGCATAATCGCTTTTCTGATCGTGCTCCAACCCGATCTCAGCACCGCTGCAAGCATCCTCGCCACCGCGCTGAGCATGTTTTTTATCGCCGGAGCGGATTTGTTCCAATTGCTGTTGATCGGTGGGGCAATGGGCGCGATCGGTTGGCAGTTGGTCATGCACTTTGACTATGCACGGCTGCGTTTGGAAAATCATTTGCGCGCCGTTGAGGATTTGACGCAGGCCAGCGACCATGTGCAACAAGCGGTCACCGCTTTTATCAACGGCGGACTGACCGGCGTGGGGTTGGGCGAGGGGCAATTGAAATTTGCCAACAACCTTCCTTTTCCCCACACCGATAGCATCTTCGCCGTGATAGGGGAGGAGCTGGGGTTGCTGGGGGCGTTTTTTGTCATCGCGCTATACGTGACGCTGATCTATCGCGGTTTTTTGATCGCGCGCCAAGCGCCGGACGTTTTCGGCGGATTGCTGGTGGCGGGGGTCACGTGCTGGTTGGCCTATGACGCCATGCTCAATATTGCCGTGATGACGGCGCTTGTGCCGCCCACGGGGGTCCCGCTCCCATTTATCAGCTTTGGCGGATCGAGCTTGGTGGCGGCGCTGGCGGGTGTTGGCTTGATGCTGAGCGTTTCCCGTGCGGCCAACCGCCAATCCACCCACTCGCATTAAGTTCGCTGACGACACAGCATCTACACACGGAGAGAACTCACGTGCGCATTATGATCTCAGCCGGAGGGACCGGCGGCGGCGTTTACCCTGCGTTGGCTGTTTCGGACGCGCTGCGCCGCCTTTTCCCCAATGACCTAAACTTGACTTTTGTGGGGGCACGTGGTGATATGGCGCGCGATTTGGTCGCGCGCTCAGATGTGCGTTTTGACGGTTATCACGAAGTGTTTGCCGGCCCCCTACACGGCTTGCCGCGTCGCCAACAGGCGCTCAGCAGCGCCAAAATCATGTTGGGCGTGGCGCAATCGCTGGCGTTGGCGGCGCGTTTGCGTCCGCAGGTGCTTTTCCTAACTGGCGGTTGGGTCGGTGTGCCGATGGCGTTGGCTTGCTGGTTGTTGCGCCGCCCGATTGTGATCTACGTGCCGGATATCGAACCCGGGTTGATGCTCAAGACGATGGGGCGCTACTTCGCGCGAGCTATCGCTGCCACTGTCGCGGACACGGCGCAATTTTACCCGCCCGCCAAGCGCGTGATCGAAACCGGCTATCCCTTGCGGCGTGAGCTTTTGAGCGTTTCCCGTCAAGACGCGATCCAAGCGTTGGGGCTAGACCCTGACCGCAAAACGTTGTTGGTTTTCGGCGGCAGCAGAGGCTCGCGCAGCATCAACGCGGCCATGTTTGGGGCGGCCTCAACGCTGGTGGGAGACGGGCTGCAAATTCTGCACATTTCCGGACGACGTGACTGGGACTTCGTGCGTGCGCAACATGCCCAACTTAGCGACGCCGAGCGCGCGCATTATCGTATCTTCGACTTCTTGCCGAATATCGGCCAGGCTTTTGCGGCGGCAGATTTGGTGATCAGCCGAGCGGGGGCGGCCACGCTGGCCGAATATCCGCTTTTTGGGTTGCCTGCGATCCTCGTTCCCTATCCTCACGCCTGGCGCTATCAGCGCGTTAACGCGGATTGGCTGGCCGAACGCGGGGCCGCAATTCGCTTGGACGACGAGCGTTTGCAAGACGAGCTATTGCCCACCGTGCAGTCGGTGCTCAACGACGAGGCGCGCCTCGCGGAAATGCGCCAGGCGGCGCGTGCGTTGCGGCGCACGGACGGCGCGGAGAACATCGCGCGGTTGCTTGCACAAGTGGCCGGGCACGGGGCAGACTAAGCGCGGTTGCCCCCTTGTGTAAACAGCATACAATACAAGCGTTGGCGATATGCAGTTCGCAAGGGGTTGGCCGTATCCTGAAAATATACTCGGCGCGAACAAAGCCGACGCATTGCGGCGCAATAGGCGGAGAAATTAGCGATGATGCAGCTATGGGTGTTCCTGGCGATTATGATGAGCATGTTTGCCGCCATCGGCTTTATGCGCGGTTACACCAAAGAGCTGGTAGCGATGGCCGGTTTGGTGTTGGCGCTTTTTACGCTCAAGCAATTTGAATTGCTGGTGATCGACCCGCTGGCGGGTGGCAAGCAGTCCAGCAAATTTTACCTTCAAGCCGCCATCCTTATCGTGATGGCTTTTTTCTCCTACCAAACACCAACAGAAACGTTCGCCAAGCTGCCGGATCGCAAAGGCTTCCAAGATGGTGTGCTGGGCTTTTTGGTCGGCGCGTTCAACGGCTATCTACTTTTCGGGTCGTTATGGTGGTATATGGACACGCTCGAATATCCCTTCAGCCCCAACATCATCGCCCCGCTAGACCCTGCTTCCACCAGCGCCAAAATGGTTGATATGTTGCCGCTCACTTGGCTGTTGAGCGGTGACGGGAGCGTGCTCTCGCTGTTGATGATCGGCTGCTTTGTCTTTATTATCGTGGTGGTGGTATGACCGAGCACACCCTTTCCCCAGGTCAGCATATCCACATCATCGGCATCGGCGGCTTTGGCATGTCCGCTATCGCGCGCGTGCTGCTCGCACGCGGCTACACCGTCAGCGGGTCGGATTTGCGCCGCAACGCTCTCACCGACGCGCTGGCCGAAACCGGAGCGCAGGTTGTCCAGGGACACGCGGCGGAAAACATCGCGGGCGCGGACGTGGTGATCGCTACCTCGGCAGCCGGCGAAGACAATCCCGAGATCGTCGCGGCGCGAGCGGCTGGCGTGCCGGTGCTACGACGTAGGGAGGCACTCGGTGCGCTGTTGGCGGACAAGATCGGCGTGGCGATAGCCGGAACGCACGGCAAAACGACCACCTCCGCGCTGGCTGTGCACGTGTTGCGCGCCGCCGACTTGTCCCCTTCGTATATTGTGGGGGGCGTGTTGTGCGGGACAGGCACAAACGCGGGCGTCGGGCACGGGCCGCATTTTGTGATTGAAGCGGACGAGTACGACCGCATGTTTTTGGGGCTTTCGCCGCGCTACGCCATCCTGACCACTATCGAGCATGACCATCCGGACTGTTTTCCAACCTTTGACGATGTGCGCGCCGCGTTTGCGGAATTCGTGGCCCGTATTCCCGCCGACGGCCTGTTGATCGCCTGCGCCGACGACCCCACCGTGCGTACCCTGGCAAAGGAGCGAGAAGCAACGGGGGGCGCAGTCGTCTACTACGGGCTGGGCGAGGATTTACCCGCCGAGACCTGGCGTGCAGACGAGATCGCCGCTGAAGCGGACGGGATGCACTTTTACGTCTGGCGCGGCGAACGCTCTGTTGGCGGTATCCGTCTGACGCTGCACGGGCGGCACAACGTCGCCAACGCGCTGGGCGTCATGGCGTTGGCGGATGCGCTCGGCATTTCTTTTGAGCGTACCCGCACCGCGTTGGCACATTTTGCGGGCACACAGCGCCGCGCCGAACTGTTGGGGCAGGCTACGGGCGTTTCCGTGATCAGTGATTACGCGCATCACCCTACCGCAATCCGCGTCACGCTCCAAGCCTTCCGCCAGCGTCCGGACGTGCGGGAGCTGTGGGCGGTTTGGCAGCCGCACACCTACGGACGAATGCGTGCGTTGGCCGATGAGTTTGCGGGCGCGTTTGCCGCAGCGGATCACGCCCTGGTTACCGATGTCTACTCGGTGCGCGAGCAGCCGAGCGAAGGGCTAGACGCTCCCCAAATAGCCGAGCGCATCGCCCAAAGCGGACATCCGGACGCACGCTATAGCGGCGATCTGGAGGCGACCGCGCGCTTGCTGGCCGCCGAGGTGCGTTCGGGTGACGCCGTGTTGATCCTTTCCGCTGGTGATGCGCCGCGTGTAGGCGCATTGTTGTTGAAAGCTTTGCGCCAACGCGAGCAGCCTTCCGATGCCTGACCCGTATTTCCCTCTAGCAGAGCGTTTTGGCGAGGCGCTCAAGCGCGATGAGCCGCTTTCGCGTTATACGGTGGCGCGTCTGGGCGGCCCTGCCGACGCGCTGCTGACCGTGCACAGTGCCGCCGAACTGGCCGAAGCCGCGACGTTGGCGCAAGAAAGCGGCGTGTCCTGGGTGGTGCTGGGCGGCGGGGCTAATGTGTTGGTGGCCGACGCAGGTTTTCGCGGCTTGGTCATCATCAACCGCGCAGATGCCGTGCAGCTCCAAGCCGACGGGCGCGTAAACGCGGAAAGCGGCGCCAGTCTTTCCACTTTGGCGCGCAAGTGCATTGCCCAGGGCCTGGCGGGGTTGGAGTGGGCGGTGAGCATCCCGGGCACGGTCGGCGGCGCGGCGATCAACAACGCGGGCGCGCATGGCGGCGATATGGCCTCGGTGGTGCGCTGGGTGGAGCTGCTCAACGTGCAAGGGGCGCTGCGCCCGCACGTGGAAGTTTGGAGCGCCGCGCAAATGCGCTATGCCTATCGCCACTCCGCGCTAAAGGGAGCGCACGGGCAATATGTGTTGCTCAGCGTGGCGTTGCGCTTGACCCCGAACCACGATCCGGAGCAGCTTGGCGCGCGTGCCGATGCGTTTGTGGCACATCGCAAGCGTACTCAGCCGCCCGGGGCCTCGCTGGGGAGCATTTTCAAAAATCCGCCCAACGATTACGCCGGACGTTTGATCGAGGCGGCGGGGTTGAAGGGAAAAAGCCTCGGCGGGGTGCAAATCTCACCGGTGCACGCCAATTTCATCCTCAACGCGGGGGAGGGCACGGCGCGGGACTATCGCCGCTTGATGATGTTGGCACAACGCACCGTGCGCGAAAAATTCGGCGTGACGCTGGAGCCGGAGATCGAGCTGCTCGGCGATTGGGACGAGGACACGCCCACACCACCCGCGCCTTGAGACAACACGCACGAGCCGCGCGTGCTATCTACTGTGCGGCAAATCTTACTCCACAAGCGAAGATCCATCGGCATCACTTGGTGGGAGATCCCACTGGCGTTTGTAGTTGACCGCCAGTTTGTCCAAAATCGCTTGCTCCAAGTCAATTTCCGCGACGCTTGCCAGTTGCAACAAATATAGCGCCACGTCTGCCAGCTCGGCGGCCAGTGCCTCCCGATCGGCGATTTTTTCTCCCCATTGAAAATGCTCCAACACTTCCGCCGCCTCGATGGTGAGCGAAATGGCGATGTTGCGCGGTGTCTGTTGACGTGGGGATTGTGGCGCGTACCAACCTTTGGCTTGCACGAAAGCGTGCATCTTGCGCGTTAGTTCGGCAATATTCATCTTCGGCTCGCTGACTATGAAAATTCCGCGATTTGGTGCTTCATATTCGCCTCGCCTGAGGCTGTACGCTATTATAGCCGTGCCGTCGGGTGCGCAACAGCGCCTTTGTAAGGAGGACAAAGCGTTAGACCGTGACCCAAGACCCCCGCGAAGCGCGCGTGCAAAATTTTCGCGTGGCCCAAAACGCCCGCTGCGTCCTGATCCTGAGCGCTGTTTCTCCTTTCAGCGTCAGCCAGGAACGCTTTGTGGTGGTGCAACGTGAGAACGATGTGCGCTTGATCGTGTGTGCAGGTTGTACGCCGCGCACCGATTTGGCCCAGGGGCAAGCGCGCCCCCTGTCAGCGGAGGAGTGGGCGGTCTTCCAACGGGATTTAGCGCTGACGGAAATGGCTTGGACGGGTGACGCTATTCCCCCGAATGTGCACGATGGCCGCACAATCACGGTGGAGCGAGCAGACGCCAGTGGCTATGAGCGTGTGCGTATTGTTGCGCCACCGCCCGAAAGCTCCCATGCGCGGCTGTTGGCGGCTTGGGCACGAGCGTTCCCTGAGGTGCGCCGCGTGTTAGGCTGAAGGCGGGCACGCGCCCTACGTTCCCCGCGTGGGTTATGATAAAATGGCCGCACGTGCCGCCGACGGTGTGTGATGTGTGGGAACGCCGCAGATGAGGGAATGATGCTCGACCTGGGGATGGTGATCGTCAATTGGAATACGCGCGAGTTGCTGCGCGACTGCTTACGCTCGGTTTTCGCTTCAGAAGGCGATCTGCGCTTTGGCGTGGTGGTCGTGGACAATGCTTCCACCGACGGCAGCGCGCAGATGGTGCGCGATGAATTCCCCCAGGCACACCTGATCGCTAACGCGGAAAACGTAGGTTTTCCCCGCGCCAACAACCAGGGTTTCCGTTACTTTGGCTTTGAACAAGGCTGCGGAGACGAAGCGCCGCGCTATGCCCTGGCGCTCAACCCGGATACGGTCTTGCCGCCGCGTGCGCTGGCCGACATGGTCGCGTATATGGACGCTGACCCGCGTGTGGGCGTGGCAGGCCCGAAGCTGGTTTTGCCCAACGGCGAGCTGGACCTGGCCTGCCGTCGCAGCTTTCCCACGCCCGAGATCAGCTTTTACCGCATGGTCGGGTTTTCTAAGCTCTTCCCACGTAGCCGTCGCTTCGGGCGTTATAATTTGACCTATCTTGACCCGAACGTGGAAACCGAGGTGGACTCGGTGGTGGGCGCGTTTATGATGGTGCGACGCGAAGCTATCGCGCGGGTAGGGCTTTTCGACGAAGCGTTTTTTATGTACGGCGAGGATTTGGATTGGGCCTATCGCATCAAGCAAGCGGGCTGGATCGTGAAGTACAACCCGCACGTGCAGGTGTTGCACGTCAAGCGTGCGGCCAGCCGCCAATCGGCGCGCGCACGCCATGAGTTCTACCGCGCCATGCTCATCTTTTACCGCAAGCACTACCGCGCCAGCACCCCTTGGTGGCTGCATGGGCTGGTCGTGCTGGGCTTGGCACTGAAAGGAGGACGCACGCTGTGGCAGGAGCTGCTACACCCCACACAGTGAGCACATCCTCCGGACGCAACCGCCGTGTGCGCGGCCTGCTTCAGATGGCGTTGGTGTTTAGCGATGGGCTGATGCTGACGTTGGCTTTTGTGGCGGGCTACTACTTGCGCGCGCGCCTGCCGCTGCCCGCCGTGCCGGTCAACCCACCCCCGTTGACCAACTACATCCCCATGTTGCTCGTACACGTCGGCTCAATTTTGGTCGTGTTCTTCTTCGCGCGGCTCTACCACCAAAAACGCGCCATCAGCCGCATTGACGCCGGTTATGCCATCGCGCAAAACGTTTCCATCGGCACGTTGTTGGCGGTCGCGTTTTCCTCGCTGGCCTTCAAAAACTCTGCCTTGGAAATGGACTACCCGCGCGGGGTGATCGTCTACGCTTGGCTGCTGGGCATCGTTTTTGTGATGCTGGGGCGAGAGCTGCACCGTCAGCTCACCGTGCGGCTGCGGGATCGGGGGATCGGGCGCGACAACGTGCTGATCATCGGCTCGGGCGATGTGGCGCGCACCATCGCGGAAAAGATCCGCTGGTCGCCGCACTTGGGCTATAGCATCGTGGGCGCGGTGAACGGCGAGGACGCTCACCCTCTCGGCGACGTGCCGATCATCGGCACAACCGACCAACTGGCGGAACTGATCGACGCCTACGAAGTGGACGAGGTGATTATCGCGTTGCCGGAAGCTTCCCGCCGCGAGCTGGTACAGCTTATCAGCCGTTGCCAACGCGGGCGCGTGAGCATCAAAGTTTACCCCGACATTTTCGCTTACATGGCCGGCGGGCTGACGGTAGATGACCTGAACGGGATGCCGTTGCTTTCAGTACGCGATGTGGCCTTGCGTGGCTGGAAGCTCAGTCTCAAGCGCGCGATGGACATCGTCGGGAGTGCTTTTGGGTTGATCGTGCTCAGTCCGCTGATGGTGCTGACCGCCATCCTGATCAAGCTGGAATCGCCCGGGCCGGCCTTCTTTTGCCAAGAGCGCATGGGCCTGGACGGGCGACCTTTCCCGATGATCAAGTTCCGCTCGATGCGCTCGGACGCGGAGAAGAACGGCCCGGGTTGGACGGTGCAAAACGATCCGCGCGTCACGCGCTTGGGGCGCATCATGCGCCGCACCAACTGGGACGAGATCCCCCAACTGATCAATGTGCTTTGGGGGCAGATGAGCTTGGTCGGCCCGCGCCCCGAACAACCCTATTACGTGGAGAAATTCCGCGAATATATCCCGCGCTATATGGAGCGTCACCGCGAAAAGGCCGGCATGACCG
>JALSSH010000467.1 GCA_026984385.1 Ardenticatenia bacterium
ACGCCATCCCCTCCCAGAAAAGGGAGTGGATAAAGTCAAGGAGATGAGAGATCTTTAACGTGAGCGGGGCAGCCTGGGAAACGACGGCGGTCTACCGCGTCGTCTCCCCTTCTTTATCCACTCCCCCCGTGCGAACTCTGTCAATCAAGGGGGGATTGTGGTACACTTTTTCCCGTTCGCCAGCGAAACCCAGTGCGAACGCCTGAACACAGCAAAGTAGGAAAGGAGGCTGGGCGCATCGCACCCTCCACGAGCCGCGCCCGTCATCTATGGAGCAACTCCTTCATCTCAACCTCGAACAGATGATCGCCACAGTCGGTTACATCGGCATCTTCGGCATGATCTTCGCCGAGTCCGGCTTGTTTATCGGCTTTTTCCTCCCGGGGGATAGCCTGCTTTTCACCGCAGGGGCTATCGCGGGCAACCAGGCGCTGCAAGAAACGCTCGGCGTACACCTAAGCTATCCCGTGCTGGCTATTGGGTGTTTCATCGCCGCCGTGGCCGGTGACAGCGTCGGCTATTGGTTCGGTCATCGTGTGGGGCGCGGGCTTTTCAAGCGCGAAGACTCACTGCTTTTCAAGAAGAAATATCTCTACGAAGCCGAGGAGCTTTACGACAAACACGGCGGCAAAATTATCGTCATCGCGCGCTTCATGCCCATTGTGCGCACCTTTGCGCCGATTGTGGCCGGTGTGGGCAAGATGCACTACAACACATTCCTGGCCTATAACGTGGTGGGGGGCTTGTTGTGGGCAACCGGTGTGACAACGGCGGGTTATTTACTGGGTGAAGCCGCCGAAGGCTATCTCATGCCGCTGATTCTGCTTATCATTGTGGTTTCGGTGTTGCCCCCGGGAATCCATGTGCTGCGCGATGTGCTGGCTTCTCGCAAAGCCAAGCGCGCGGCAGCCGCCAACCCCGATCCAGAAATCGGCTAGACGCGCCGTATTCCCTCAAACGCATTGAAACGCGGCCTGCACGCCGTGCAGGCCGCGTTGGTGTTATTTGCGCTCACCGCTCAGCATCTCCCGATAAACGGCTACCGTTTGGGCGGCGATCTGCGCCTGGGTGAAGCGCTCCAGCACGTGCCGCCGTCCCCTAGCGCCCAGCTCCCGACGCAGCGCAGGCCGTGCGAGCAACGTTTGTAGCCGCTCGGCCAGTGCAGGCACGTTCCCTTCGGGGAAGATCAGCCCCGCCTCTCCGATCACGTCCGGAATGGCGCCGCTGTCCGAGCCAATCACCGCCACGCCGCAAGCCATCGCCTCCACGATCACACGCCCAAATTGTTCCTTCCAGTTCGGACGTGTGCGAGAAGGCACGGCCAGCACATCAATTTGGCGGTAAAAGTCCGGCATTTGGGTTGAGGGCAAAGCGGTAAACCGTACTCGTTCCGCTACGCCGAGTTGCGCAGCGAGCGCCTGCAGCGCGAGCTTGTGCGGCCCTTCGCCTACAATAGCCAGTTGCCAGGGCTGGCGCACCTGCGCTAACGCGCGCAGCAGGTCCGCGCCGCCTTTTTCCTCCACCAGCCGTCCCACAAAGCCGACCGTCGGCACGTCGGGCACGCGCGGCACTTTCGGCGGGGCGAAGATTTGCGGGTCTACGCCGAATTGCGGCACAACAGCCAGCGGGCCGCGATAGCCTTTGGCGCGCCACACGTCCGCCGCGCTTTGCGTACCGACCAGCGCATAGTCCACGTGGCGCAAAACCCACGTCTCGCCCCAGCGGAAAGGCGGCGGATAGCGGCGGGCGATATTCTGCCAGGAAAAAAAGAGCGTCCGTGCCCCAAACTTGCGCGCGTGCCAAAGCGCGTGCCAGGTCGCTAGGTTGTACGGCTCTTCGTCAATGTGCACGATCTGCGGACGAAAGGCGCGCAGCTCCGCCCCCAGGCGCGAAAAGTAGTGCAGGTGAAAGTTGCCGTTGAAGCGAACGGGTGTCACGCGCAGATCGTAGCCCTGCACATGGACGCGCTCCAGGGGGAGTTTGCCGCGCGCGGCGTCTTGCCAGTGGGGTGGCACAAGCACGCGCAGCGCTTCTACGTCCGCGTGGCGGGCGATCTCCTCCAATTTGCGCTGATACGTGCCCACAACGCACGCTTTGCACAACATCAATACACGCATGAACGGTCCTTCCGCTTGGTGAGTGGGGAACGCTCATCGGCGGGCGTTCCCCGATCGCCCGCGTTCCCCTGTTTTTGCCGCGCGTAGCACAGCGGGGTTAAGGGGCTGTCCTTTTTGCGGAGCGTGAGACAGCGCCCCACAACCAACTCCGCCCCTGATTGTAGTGCGCGGGGGCGGTTTTTGCCTATAATTCAGAGCAGTTGTTGGCGAGCGGAAGAGGTGTGCGGATGAGTCACATTGTGGCGATTCACTCGTTTCGTGGCGGCACGGGGAAATCTAACTTGACGGCAAATATTGCCACGCAAGCGGCGATGCGCGGGCATCGCGTGGCAATTGTGGACACGGACATCAGCTCCCCCGGGATACACGCGATCTTTGGCTTTGACAGCGCACGCGCCGCTAAAACGCTCAATGACTATTTGTGGGGCAGCGCTACGATCGAGGAGGTCGCTTACCCCTTGCGCCAACTGGCACAATCCGACCCCGAACGCGCTTTTTTGGCCGAGTTGGAGATATGGCTGATCCCCAGCAGCATCCGCACCGGCGCGATCACGCGCATTTTGCGCGAAGGGTACGATGTGCAGTTGCTCAACGAGGGCTTTTATACGCTGCTGACCGATTTGGAACTGGACTACCTTTTCATAGATACCCATCCTGGGCTAAGCGACGAAACGCTGCTTTCGATTGCGCTTTCCAATATGTTGTTGATCGTGCTGCGTCCCGATCAGCAGGACTTCCAGGGCACGGCGGTGACGGTGGACGTGGCCCAGCGGTTGGACGTACCACATCTGCGGTTGGTGGCGAACAAAGTCTCAGAGCGCTACGACATGCCAAAGATGCGCGCCGAACTGGCCGAAACGTTCGGCGTGCCGGTGGTGGGCATGTTGCCGCTTGCGGAGGACGTGGCTTTCAACGGCAGCCGCAACGTCTTTTCTGCGCTGTATCCCAAGCATCCCTGGACCCGCGCGCTTCAAGAAGTGGTGCAAGACGTGCTGGCGCTTCACGAAGCATAACGGGGGTATACTGAAGATGCCGCGCGGTTTGGATGCCGCACGGCTCATGCACACGACAAAGGAACACGGGCTATGGCTGCTAAATGCTGGGTTTGCGGGGAAGATGCGGAGGCTTCTTGCCGATTTTGCGGGCGCTTTGTGTGCAAGGATCACGCTTCTAAGATGCCGCTCTTCCTCACCGTCTACGTGGGGGCGAACCAAACTCCGAAGGCCATTGTCGTCGCCGACGCGATTTGGTGCGGCATCTGTCGCCCCCATCCCGAACCCATCGCTATGCCCGAAATCTATTGAGCGCTAGGAAGGGCGTCATGCCGAACATTTACGAGCACTTGCAATCCCAGTTGGGGGGCGAGAACCACTCGTCCGAAAGCGGCTTGACCCCGTTTGAGTTGGCCGAGCTGCCCGACGTGCAGCGCCAAGTCATGCTCTTTGTGTTGCGGCAAGCCCACCGCAGCGGTGGTAGCGTGGAACGCTCCGCGCTTGACCAAGCGTTCACCGACCGACAAGGGTTGGCCGACGCCCTAGACGTATTGGTGCGGCGCGGCTGGCTGATCGCGCGCGGTGAGCCGCCGAACGTCCACTATAGCGTCAATTTCCGCCGCAAACGCGCCAGTCGGCTCAACGTGGACTTGTGGACGGCGTTGTCCGAGCGGCTGGCGGACGACTCTTGAACGCCGCCAACTTAGCACACCTCGCAGATCACACGCTATGACCCCTGACCCGGCTTTGCTCGCCCGTCTGGAGCGTTATATCCCGCGTGACTTGCTCGCGCAGTTCCCCGATCCCAAAGCGTTGACTGCTGCCATTCGCCGCCTCAATCGGTTGCACCAAGCGTTGGCCTCGTTTTTGCCGCAATACATCGCGGAAAACGAGGCGCTCTATACCCAAGAGTATGCCGATTTGCGCTCGGGAACGTTCCTCTTTGCGGACGTTTCCGGCTTCACCGCGCTTTCGGAAAAATTGCAACGCGAAGGCGGGCGCGAAGGTACGGAAATTCTCACGCGCGTGATCAATGATTTTTTCGCGCGGATGCTGGAGATTCTCGCTAAGTCCAACGGGCAGTTGCTCAAGTTCGCGGGCGACGCGCTGGAGGCGTTTTTCCCTACTCCGCGTCGCGGGGACGAAGCGCCGCTTGCCATCCGCACGGGGCTTCGGATGCAACGCGAGATGGTCGCCAACTTCCAGCCGATCCAACATGCGGAGCTAGAGCGGCTCTTCGGCCAACACGACTTGGCGTTGACTATGTCCATCGGCATCTGCCAAGGGCGGCTCTTTGAGGCGGTGGTCGGCAACGAAATTCAGCGCGACTACATCATTCAGGGCGATCTGCCCGGGCGAGCCATGGCCGCCGAAGAAGCAGGCGCGCGAGACGACGTGATCATCGCCGCCGAGTTGCGGGCAGCCCACGCCGATCAATTCGAGTGTGTGCCGGTCGGCGAAGGCTTTTTCCGCGTGGTGGATAGCTTCGGTGACCAGCTCAGCGACTACGAGTTTGTCGTGCCGCGCCGTCGTCGTCCGCAAACCGTCGCGCTCTTTAATTTGGATGAGGCGTCTTTGTTGGAGGACTTGGCGCGGCTTTTGGAGCGTGTGGAGGGGGTAGCGCGTTTCGTAGCGCACGAGATCGTAGATCGCTTGGTTGAGGGCGACGGACACATCGAGCCGGAAAACCGCCCCGCCACCGTCATCTTTGCGCACTTCAGCGGCTTTGCGGACTTGTTGGCGGACTGGGGAGAAGAACAATTACCGCTGGTGGCGTCCTTGTTGGGGCGCTACTACAACTTGATGCGGCGCGCTGTTGCGGCGAACGGCGGCTCGCTGACGCGCACCGATCCCTACCTGCGCGGCGTCAAAATGTTGATCACGTTCGGCGCGCCGGTCGCCCACCCCGACGACCCGGAGCGCGCGGTGATGACCGCGTTGGAGATGAACCGCCAGCTCGCCAACTTCAACGCGCGGCTGCAAGACGAGCTGCCGGAAGCGTTACGCCGTGAGGTGTACGTCACTCAGCGCATCGGCATCACGCACGGCCTGGTTTACGCGGGCGAGGTGGGGTGGAAATCGCGCCGTGAGTATACCGTCATGGGCGACGATGTGAACTTGGCCGCCCGCTTGATGAGCAAGGGGCAGGCGGGCCAAATCCTGATCAGCGAACGGGTGCAGGAGCGCGTCCACCCCCATTTTGAAACGGAAGCGCTGTCCCCAATGCGTATGAAAGGCAAAAGTGCCCTTGTGCAAGCGTATTGGGTGCGCGCAAGCACAGAAGCGGCTTTGGCGCTTTCGCCTACCTCCCAAACGCCTTTTGTGGGGCGTGACTTGCAGATGCTCTCGCTGACCTACGCGCTGCAACAAGCCAAACGCCCGCGCCGTCGGCAAGCCTTCGCGCTGATCGGGGAGGCGGGCCTCGGCAAAACGCGCATGGCAAAGCAAGTCGCCGGAGAAGCGGACAAGGCCGGTTTTCAAGTCGCTTGGGCCGCCTGCCAGTTTCACCACGCCGAAGAGCGGAGCGTTTGGGCTACGCTGCTCTTCCAACTCTTGGGACTGGCCCAGGCCAAAAGTGAACATGCCCAACGCAAATTGCTCGGCGCACGCTTGCGCGAACTGGGGGCAGCAGAACTGGAGACGGTGCTTAGCGTGATGCTTTTCGGCAGCTACCGCGAAACGCAAGAGCTGCTTTCCGAAGCACACGAACCCACCCCGCCCACGCCCAGCGCCTCGTCCAATCTCTTCGATCTTGCGCTGGGGGAAGAGACCGCGCAAACGTCCGGCATTTGGGGCATTGCACGAGACCAGATTCAAGCGGCGTTGGCCGCTGCGCAACCCCAACGGGAACAAGCGCCCTCTCTTTGGCAAACGGTGGAGCAGCGCGTCAGCCAGGCCGATAGCGTGGTGCAGTTCTTGCAAGCGTACACTGAGCGCACCCCGACAATGCTGGTGCTCGACGATCTGGGCCGCGCCGACACGCTCACCCGCGAAGTGCTGGCGCGTGTGTTGGACAAGTTGCCACGC
This sequence comes from Ardenticatenia bacterium, assembly GCA_026984385.1. Classification (GTDB taxonomy): domain Bacteria; phylum Chloroflexota; class Anaerolineae; order Aggregatilineales; family Aggregatilineaceae; genus JALSSH01. The sequence continues at coordinate 6,137 of JALSSH010000467.1, forward strand.
GCCCATTTGATGGTCTTGGTCACCAATGAGCCGAACGAAACGCTGGACTTGCCCATCCGCCGCACGGTGCGCTTGGCCGACCTGGACGCGGACGAAACCACGCGCCTGGCCGCGCACTTTCTGGGGGTGGAAAGCGTCGGCGAACGGCTGCAAACGCTGCTTTGGGAGCGCACACGAGGCCGCCCGCTTTTTATCGAGTCGCTGCTAGAGCTGTTGCACGACCAGGGGCAGATCGTTTGCGGAGGGGGCCACGCTGAACTCCACGCCGAGGCGGACATCACCGCGCTGCCGGACAACGTGCGCACCCTGATTATGAGCCAAGTAGACCGTTTGTCTGCCGAGGGACGCGCCGCGCTGCATGTAGCCGCCGTGTTGGGGCAACAGTTCCCCGTCCACGCGCTGGCGGCGCTCTGTCCGCCTTGCGACGAACGACAAGTTGGGACACTTTTGGACGAACTGACACACCACAAACTGATCGAGCCGTCGGGGGAAAACGTTTACCGCTTTCGACGCGGCTTGACGCACACGACCGTTTATGAGAATTTGAACCGTCTCCAGCGCTTGAATTTGCACCGCGCCGCCGCCGAATGGTTGCAACAACAGCCGGATGCGGAGCGGTGGATTGTGCGCATCGCGCACCATTGGGTCAAAGGTGGGCTGCCCACACGCGGGGTTGAGGTGTTGACGCAAGCTGCCGAAACCGCCGAAGCCGAAGGACAAGCCCAGCGCGCGATGGTGCTATATCGCCATGCGCTGGAAATTTTTCCGCACGACGAGAGCATACGCGCTCATCTTGCGCGGCTGGCCGGCGTCCAATAGCCGCTAATGCGCCCCGCGCAGCCGCCGCCAGAGCAACGCGCGCAACCAGCGCCACTCTTCCAGACGTAACCAAGCTGCCATTGCCGCAAAAACAGTCAGCCCTACCGCGCCGGAGAGCGTCACCACCGCGCCGTAAGCCAGCGTGCCGCCGAAGGGCAACGCGGCGTTCAGCCCTTGCGCCGCGCCATACGTCGCCACGCCCATCACGCTCGCCGCAAACAAGGTGCGCCCCGCCGTGCTTAGCAAGCGCTGGCCTCCATAGCCGCCTATGTTGCGCCCCAGCAAATAGGCGGCGATGCTGCTGTGCACCAAGTGCTTGACCGAGTCCGCAACCATCAGCGCAAAGAAGCTGTACCAGCGCAAAAGCCCCAGCGCCACCGCCATATACGCGCCCAAAGCCACCAACCCGATCACGGCGGGGGTGAGCGTGTTTTGGCGCGCGTAAAAGGCGAAAACCAGCAACAAATCCAGCGCGGCGAAAGGTAGCCCAAGCAAATACAAGCGCAAAGCCAGCGCAGTGATCGCCGTATCGCCGCCGCCGAACTTGCCGTGTTCGAAGATTAACCCGATGGTCGGCTCGGCGAGCACGAAAAGCCCCACCGCCGCCGGAATGATCAGCACAATCGCCAGCCGCAAACCGCGCCCCAAAGTGTCCCGAAAGGCTTGGGAGGCGGCCCGGCCTGAGGCGGCCTGACGTGAGAGCGTGGGCAAGATCGCCACCGAGATCGCAATCGCCACCAGCCCTTGGGGGAATTGGATCAGCGTGGTGGCCCACGTCATGTACGAGATGCTGCCCTCTCCGGTGCGGGAGGCCAGGTTATAGCTAAAGGGACGATTGATCAACACGTCCAGCGCCAAAGAGGCCATCACCGGCAAATAGAGCAACGCGATCCGTCGCACGCCCGGGTGATGCAACGCACCGCGTAGCCGTAGCCGCAACCGCGCGTCGCGCAGCCCGGGCGCTTGCAGCGCCAATTGCGCCAGCGCGCCGAGTAGCCAGCCGACCGCTGCCGCCGTGATGCCCAGTGAGCCGGCAAAAAGCACGGTGACCGAAACAATGGTCGCGTTGAAGACGGTCGAGGCAAAGGCGGGCCATGTGAAGCGGCGCAACGCGTACAGCAAGCCGGAGACCACCGCAAAAACGCTCAGAAACATCAGCGCGGGCGCGGTCACGCGGAGAAGCGTGGTCGCCTGGGCGATCACTTGGGGCGTGGCCTCGTCGCTGGCGACTAGACCGATCACCTGCGGCGCGAGCAGCTCCAGCACCAGCACCAGCGCCGAAAGCGCCACCACCACGATCCCCAACAGCACATTGACCAGCTCCCACAGTTCGCGGCGGTCTTTGTGCGCGGCGTACTCGCTGAGCACGGGCACAAGCGCCGAGTTGACGTGCCCACCGATGAGCAAATCGTAAAGACTGCGCGGCACAATGATCGCCAAATTGAAAGCGTCCACCGCCGCCCCCGCGCCGAAAAGGTGCGAAAGGATGATCTCGCGCGCCAAACCCAAAGTGCGGCTGGCGACGTTGCCCAACGCGATCACGCCGGTGGCGCGTGCCATGCTTTCGGGCGGGACGCTTTCGGCGGCCACATCGAGCGGGTCGGCGGAGGGTGCTTCGGTGAGTGTTGTGTCCACAAGTGGTATGCCTACAGTTGGCGTGCGGCGCATAGCGCGCAATATCTCTCAAACGTCCGCCTACTCTAGCGGAGAGCGGGCGAACTCGCCAGCGTTTTAAGGTCTCCGAGGCGTGCCGCTTAGGGAACATGGGAGCATTTTTTGTGCTTCGCCGGTTGCCACG
>JALSSH010000468.1 GCA_026984385.1 Ardenticatenia bacterium
CTTCCGCACGCAAGCTGAACAGCTCGCCGCGCTGGAACGCTTCCACACTTGGACGCGCGAAGGCGGCGCGCTGGTGCTCGATCTACCCAACGCAGGCGAGGCCTTCGCCACCGCAGACGACGGCGCGCTGGTGTTGGAACGCACCTTCATCGAGCCGGAAAGCGGCCATTTGGTGATGCAGCAGTCGGTCAGCACGCTAGAGCGGGTCAGCCAGCAACTTTACATCACCTGGATTTACGACGAGTTGGACGAAAACGGCGCGGTACGGCGCACGGTCGCGCCGTTGGTGTTGCGCTACGTCTTCCCCGCCGAGCTGGACTTGCTGTTGAAGCTGAGCGGTTGGCAGGTGGTGGCGCGCTATGGGGACGCCGAGCGCTCCCCCTTCGAAGAGGGCGCGCCACGCCTGATCGCGGTGGCGGAAAGAGCGTAACTGTGCGCAAATGGGTTTGGGTGACACTGGGCGCATTGGCGCTGACCGCGTGCGGCGGCTTGGCCCAACAAGCCGAGCCGACCCGTCTCTACTTCCCCACCCAGGCGCCCCCTGTGGTGATCCTAGAGCCGAGCACCGTCCCGCTGGCGCCGATTGAAGAAGGCGCGGAAATTCACGGGGCGGGGCTGGGCACGCCCGGGGTCAATAACCCGACCCAAGCCGCGCTCGCCGCCGAAGGACAACCCACGCTCGACGCGCCCACGCTCACCCCGCCCCCCACCCAACCCACCCTCCCCATGCTCTTCAGCGTGACGGACGGGCTGGTGCTGCGCGGCACGCTCTACAGCGCGCCACAACGCCCCGCGCCCGCCGTGTTGCTGTTGCACATGGAAGGACGCGACCGCAACGCTTGGGGCGAGCTGCCGCAAGCGCTCCAAACGGCGGGCTACGCGGTGCTGAGCGTGGACTTGCGCGGGCACGGCGAAACCGGCGGCGCGGTAGACTGGGCGCGCGCCCAAAAGGACGTGGCCGAGGTGTTGGCGCAAGTGGCGACGCTCCCCGGCATGGACGGGCGCGTCGCGGTGCTCGGCGCGGGGATCGGCGCAAACTTGGGGCTGAACGCCTGCGCCCAAAGCGCCGCTTGTGCGGCGGCGGTGCTGCTCAGCCCGGGGCTGGACTATGCAGGGATCACGGCGGCGGAGGGCGTGGCGCTGATGGGGGCGCGCCCACTGCTGACGGTGGCCGCCGACAACGACGCCAACAACCCCGCCGACAGCGTGACCCTGGACGGCATGGCGGCGGGCGAACATCGCCTGATCCTCGTCCCGATCCCCTCGCACGGCTCGGACATGCTGAGCGCGTATCCGCCGCTGAGCGAGGAGATCGTCGGCTGGCTGCGCGCGGTTGTGCCGCCGCCCGTCGGCCCCTAAGCACTTGCATTGACGGCGCGCCGCGCCCGTGAAATAATAGGCGCAGTGTTCGCACAGCCCGCACGGAGACGCGCCACGATGGAACTAGACCCCGCCAAATCTGTTTTTATCAGCTATCGCCGTCAAATCAGTTGGCAAGCCGCGCGCCTTGTCTATCGCGCGCTGAAAGAAGATCGCGGCTATGACGTGTTTATGGACGTGGAAAGCCTGGATAGCGGCGAGTTCGGCACGATCATCATGCGCCAGATCGCCGCGCGCGGCCATTTCGTGGTGATCCTGGTGCCCGGCTCGCTCGACCGTTGCGACGAGCCGAACGATTGGTTGCGCCGCGAGATCGAGCAGGCCATAGACTTGGGGCGTAACATCGTGCCGGTGCTTTTCGACGGCTTCGACTTTACGGACGCCGCACCGCACCTGACCGACAAACTCGCCAAGCTGAGCGGCTACAACGCGGTGAACGTTCCTCCCGACTATTTCGAAGCCGCGATGGAAAGATTG
>JALSSH010000469.1 GCA_026984385.1 Ardenticatenia bacterium
TTGGACTTGGGGGCGGACGGCTTCCGCGTGGACGCCGTGCCCTACCTTTTTGAGCGCGAGGGCACATCGTGCGAAAACTTGCCCGAAACGCACGAGTATATGAAGAAAGTTCGCCGCCTGGTGGAAACGCACTACCCCGAAGCGGTGTTGCTGGCCGAAGCGGCTCAACCGCCCCGCGACGTGCGGGCGTACTTCGGCGACGGGGACGAGTTCCAGATGTGTTTCCACTTCCCGCTGATGCCGCACCTTTTCATGGCGCTGGCGCAAGCTGACCGCCGCCCTGTGGTGGAAACGTTGGAGGGCACGCCGTCCATTCCCGCAGGTTGCCAATGGGGAACGTTTTTGCGCAACCACGACGAGTTGACCTTGGAGATGGTCTCGGAGGAAGAGCGCGCCTTCATGTGGGACTACTACGCCCCAGACCCGCGCCAGCGGATCAATTTGGGCATTCGGCGACGGCTGGCGCCCCTAATGGACAACGACCCGCGCAAAATTCGCTTGCTCTACTCGCTTTTGTTCACCTTGCCCGGGGCGCCGGTGTTGTACTACGGCGACCAGATCGGCATGGGCGACAACGTCGCGCTGCCGGACCGAAACGGCGTGCGAACGCCTATGCAGTGGAACGACGGGCCGAACGGCGGCTTTTCTGAAGCCGACCCGCAAGCGCTCTACGCACCGCTGATCGACGACCCGATCTACGGCTATAAGCGGGTCAACGTGGCGGCTCAGCGCCGCGACCCGCACTCGCTGCTCAACACGCTGCGGCACATGATCCACGTGCGCAAGGCGCACCCTGTGCTGGCGGACGGAGCGCTGCATTGGCTCGAAACGCCGTCGCGGGCGGTGTTGGCCTTTTGGCGGGGGCAGGGCGCGGAGCGCTTCTTGGCGCTGCACAACCTTTCCGGCACGCCCGTCACGGTGGGCTTGGGGCGCTTTGCGGGCGCGGAGGTGCACGACGCGCTGGCGGAGCGTGAACTTGTTTTGGGCCAACGGCTTACGCTGGAGGCTTACGGCTACCGCTGGTTGCGCGCGGGGGAGGGGGGCAGCTAGGCGCGCCGCAAAGCAACACGGGCGGGGGTATTCCCTCGCCCGTGCGTGGAGCTGTGCGCCGAAGCCGTCCGAAAGCGTCGGCTATTTGTCTAGTAACCCGTTGGCGCGGCAAGCGGCTTTGTATTTCGCCAAATCCTCGTGGCGCTCCAGCCGATAGCGTTTGCCGCCCTGCAAGGCGGAGCGGTGCGCGGCCTCGACAAAAACCTGTGCGTCCAAAACTTCGTTTTGGGTCACGGCGAAGGGGGTGCCGCTTTCCACATCTGCGCGGAACTGTTGATGCGCGCGGCGATAGGCTTTGTCAAAACGGGGCAAAAACTCCGGATAGTCCCCCTTGAGGTAGGTCATCTCGAAGGTCTTGGATTTGGGATGCATAGTGCCGTCGTGTTGCCACAGCTCAACGTGAATAGGCCCGGGGTAGCCGGCAAAGCGCCCGGTGTGGAGCGTGCCCCGTGTGCCGATGATGTAGGTCTCGTTGTTGTAGCCGGAGGAATGGGTGCGGCTGAGGTCCAGACGCCCCACTACGCCCGACGGTGTGGTGAAGGTGACAAAAGCCGTGTCGCCGCCCTCGTCAATCGGGCTTTCGTACCCTTTGGTGTGGTGCAAACTGGCCCAAACCTCGTTGGGGAACTCTTCCAAGAAGAAGATCGCTTCATCCGCTACGTGGATACCCATATCAATAATCAGCCCCCGACTGCTGTAGGTGGGTGGGGGCGGGAACTGGTCACGTAAGATGCAGCGGATCTCCCGAATTTCGCCGATCAGCCCGGCTTGGAGCAAACTTTTGGTATACAGCAGCGCCGGATCGT
>JALSSH010000470.1 GCA_026984385.1 Ardenticatenia bacterium
TAACCGCCGAAGAACACGTGCGGATGCAGGCGGCGCTGCAAGCGTTTGTGGACAACGCAATCTCCAAGACGATCAACTTTCCGGAAGGCGCAAGCGAGCAAGACGTGGCCGATGCGTACAAGTTGGCTTGGAAGCTGGGTTGCAAGGGGCTGACGGTCTACGTGACGGGCAGCCGTGAGCAAGTGGTGTTGGAAACAGCGGCCACCGCCAAGAAAAAACAAGGCGGAGAACATGGCGAGCCGCAACAACGGCGGCTTTTCGGCGAATCTAAGAAGCCGCGTCCGCGCTTCCTGACCGGAAAAACCTATCGGGTGCAAACCCCGCTGGGCACAACCTATGTCACGATCAACGAAAACGGCGAGGGCCGAGGCCACCCCTTCGAAGTCTTCATCCACACCGAAAAAGCCGGTTCGGAACGCGCTGCCGTCTCTGAGGCGATGGGGCGGTTGATTTCGTACATTCTGCGCATAGTTTCTCCGGTCAGTCAACGCGAGCGCCTGATCGAGATCGTGCGTCAATTGCGCGGGATCGGCGGGGAGCGGGCGATTGGCTTCGGCCCCTCGCGCGTCAGCAGTATGCCGGACGGGGTAGCCCAAGTATTGCAGGAATATCTGGACCAAAGCGTAGAAGAAGCCGAAGAGTCCACCACCCCAAACGTGCCGGAAGCGCAGCTCGCGCTACCGTTGGAAACACACAAGCTCGGTGACCTGTGTCCGGAATGCGGCGCGGCAACGTTGGTCCAAGAGGAAGGCTGCCGCAAGTGCTACAGTTGCGGCTATAGCGAGTGCTAAACTCGCTACAACTCAAGTTCATAGCGGCGGGGCGGGCGTGATACCTGCTCCGCCTTTTGCGTTCGTCGGGCAAGCATAAGCAAAAAATGCCGGCTCGTTGAGGTGTGGGCGGACGGGACGGGTTTGGTAAAATAGGCGCAAGGCACGCTACGTCGTGCCGACTGACCAAGGATGTACGGGAGGCAGATTTTGGGCATTTTTTCGCCGGAAGTGCTTTTGGGGCGGGGCTTGGGTTTGCTGATAGGCTTCACGCTGCACGAATGGGCGCACGCCTGGGCCGCCTATCGTCTGGGCGACCGCACCGCTTACTATCAAGGGCGGCTGACGCTCGACCCACGCGCCCATATTGACCCGATGGGGATTTTGTTGGCGCTCTTCGCCGGGTTCGGCTGGGCTAAACCCGTGCCGGTCAATCCCCGCGCCTTCTACCCCCACGAAAAACAAGGGCTGACGATTGTTTCTCTGGCCGGCCCGCTGATGAACTTGCTCATCGCGGCGGCAGGTGGAGTTTTGGTGCGGCTGATGGCCCTGAGCGGTATGGTGGAGCGCACAACCGGCGTATTGCTCGGCGGTGGTTTGGTGCAATACGGCGCAGGGGCAAACGGCTTTTTCGACTTTCTCTACGGTGTGCTGGGCACGGTGATCATCTTTAACTTGGTCTTGTTCCTCTTCAATCTGCTGCCGCTTGCGCCGCTGGACGGTTACAAGATCGCGGTTGGGGTGTTGCCACCGGAATATAGCAACTGGTTTGTGCGCCATGAGCGCGAAACAACCTTCGTGCTGCTTATGCTGCTGATGGTCGGCCTGATCAGCCCACAGTTCAATATTTTGTGGGGGGTGCTCGGCCCCCCACTGGACTGGCTCTATCAGATGCTGGCGGGGCTGTATCCGGTTTTTGGCTGAACAGAGAAAACCCAAGATGAGCGCCGCATACCGTTTGCAGCAAGGACTACGCGCGCTGGGATCGTGGCTGCGCCCTGTAGACGACGCGGCGGCAGCTCGCTATCTTTCCCCGCCGTTGTACGCGCTGTATCGCCAGATGCGCCGTTCTGAGCGGCTACATAGCCTGCGCGTGCTCCGTGCGTTGTTGGCCGAAGGGCACACACAGCCGGACTTGTTGGCGGCGGCATTGCTCCATGACGTAGGGAAATCCCGCCATCCCTTTTCGCTGCCGGAAAAAATGCTGGTGGTGCTGGTCAAAGCCTTTGCGCCGCGCCGCTACGCCCGTTGGGGGCGCAGCACGCCACGCGGTTGGCTGCGCCCGTTTGCCGTCAGTCTTCAACATCCGGCCTGGGGCGCGGAGATGGTCGAGCAGGCGGGCGGCTCTTCGCTAACCGTGACGCTGATCCGTCACCACGCCGACCCACCTCCTTTCACCTTGCCGGAAGAAACCGCGCGGCTGTTGGACTTGTTGCAAGCCGCTGATGACCGTAATTGAAACGCTGTGAGGGAATCTAACCATGCGCGTAAATGTAGCCGTTGTCGGCCTAGACCGTCTGAGCACCTCGTTTGCGCTGGCGCTCAAGCGCTATCAGGAAAGCCCCAAAGCCGAGCATACGTTTAACATCGTGGGGCGCGATCTGCGCGGCCAAGCGATGAAAGAGGCCGTCAAACTCGGGGCACTGGATAACTTCAACCGCAAGCTGCAAAACGCCGTCTCCCAAGCCGACGTGGTGCTCGTCAATGTGCCCCCCGCTCAGCTCCAAGAGCTGTACGCGCGGCTGGGTGGAACGCTGAAAAGTGGCGCGGTGGTGTTGGATATGACCCCGCTCAAACGTCCGGTAATGGGCTGGGCAGACGAGTTTTTCCCGCGCGATGCAGAAGGTCACCCTTTGGTTTATGTGGTGGGCATCACGCCGATCGTCAACATCCAAGGTCTTTATCATGGCGACCGCGAGGTGCGTTCTGCTCGCGCCGACCTTTTCCAAAACGCGGAAGTGCTGATCGCGGCGGACGCGGCGTGTCCTGCGGGCGCGATCGCGCTGGCCGAAGACTTGGTGACGCTGGTAGGCGCACAACCGCATTTCATAGACCCTGTGGAGCATGATGGGCTGATCGCGGCTACCGAAGGGCTGCCCGCCCTGACGGGGATCGCGCTTTTCGACATGCTACGCCAATCGGAAGGTTGGCCGGAGTTGCGCCGTATGGTCAACCCCACGCTGGCGTTGACCTTCCAAGCGCTGCGTGACTATTCCGCCGACGACCTGGTCGCGTTCTTCTCGCTGGGGCGCCAAGACGTGTTACGCCATCTGGAAGGGTTGCTGCATACGCTGGAAACACTGCGCGATGTGTTGGCAGAAGAAGCCGAGGACGGCGAATATATCAAGCTGGAGGCGTATTTGGAGCGCGTGGCGCAAGCATGGGAACGCTGGGAGGTTAAGCGACATAGCGGCGAGTGGGAAAAGGGTGCGACCGCGCAATCAATGCCCGGGCCGTTCGGCGGACTGGGACGCTTTTTGACCCTGCGCCGCCCCGACGATAACCACAACGCCCGCTCCTGAAAACCACGCCTTGCTCGAACACATCCAAAGGGTGCGCGAGGATTGCCCAAGGTGAAAATATCGGGAGGGTGGTGGGGAGAAAGTCGCTATGCGCTGGCCCAAGAACGCTTTGGCGCATCGGCCATGAGAAATTGCGGAAGTGAAACCCCGGCGAGAAACCATGTACGCCCAAGTGATCCTCACCACCGCCCACCGCGCCCCCTTGTTCGCCGTGCCACGCTTGCGCCGCCTGGCAAGCCGCACACTATACGCACATCGTGCCAACGCTCCCTGCACGCTCTGGGCTTACGCCGTGCAACCCTGCACCGTGCGTCTGATTATCGGCCCAATTGAAAGGCAAGCCCTGGATATTTTTGTGGAAGAGATCAAAAGCTGGCTGGCAACGCCCATACTTCAAGCCATCTGTGACGCCGACGACGATTCACTGGACGCCGTGCTGCACTACAATCCGGTTTGGGGTGGCGCTATTTACCGGCTGTGGGAAGCGGGCTATCACCATGTGCCGCTCGGGAACGCTTTTTGCTTGAGCCGAGGAATTCATGCTCTGCGCTTGTTGCGCGAAACCGGGGCCGACGTGTGGATTGGCGGAGCGTAAAAATGCCAACAACGGGGACCGGGCCGTGTTCAGTTTAAGGAGGGCGTGCCGGAGACAAACGTCAGTTGTTCGCGGATCGCGGCCAAGTCTTGCTGCAAAGCCGCATCACCGGGCAGCTTTTGAGCGATCTTCTTATAGCCGTAGAGAATCGTGGAATGGTTACGCCCGCCCAACGCTTCGCCGATCTGCGGGAGCGAGGCTTGCGTTTCTTCCCGCGCCAAATACATTGCGATCTGGCGTGCGCGGGCGATCTTTTGCGTGCGGCGCTTGCTGAGCAGATCGTCTAGCGAGAGCTGATAGTATGTGGCGGTGGCTTCTAACACGCGCTTGATCGTGGGCGGTTCGCTGGCAACACGGGTAGCCCGCATCTGCGCTTGCAAACCCAACGCTTGGGCGGCCATCTCTACAGTGAGCGGCTGCTTGGTGAGCGTAGCCCGCGCCAACACTTGGGTGAGCGCGCCTTCCAGCTCACGGATGCTGCCGGTGACTTTTTCGGCCAACAACCGCACAACGTCGTCGGGGAGCGTTGAGGAGGCTTGGGCACGAGCTTTGGCGCGGACAATGTCCTCGCGGGTGGATTGCGAGGGGGCTTGCAAGTCCACCACCAAGCCACCTTCCAGCCGAGAGCGCAACCGCTCGTCCAATTTACTCAGCTCGCGCGGGTGCTTGCTGAGCGTGACCACCACTTGCCCCCCCTTGCCGGTGATGGTGTTGAAGGTATGGAAGAACTCTTCTTCCGTGCGCTTCTTGCCGATCATAAACTCCACATCGTCCACCAGCAGCACGTCCACGTGACGATAACGTTGACGCAGCGCCTCGGTTTTACGTCCGCGAATTGCCGCGACCGTCTCGTTGGTGAAGGCTTCTGCGGTCACATACAACACACGCAACCCTTGTTCTTGGCAGGCATGACCGATAGCTTGCAACAGGTGCGTTTTGCCCAACCCCACACCGCCGTAAATCACCAACGGATTATAGCGTTCCCCGGGTTGTGCGGCGACGGCTTGTGCGGCGGCGTGCGCAAAAGCGTTGTTCGAGCCGGTTACGAATGTGGCAAAGCTCCGCCCTTCAATCAACGGCAAGGACTCATCCGGCGCAGCATCGGGGCTTTTTTCGCTCTCACCGCTCCGCCGCACGTCGGTAAAGCGTGGGTCCCACTCGATATAGTCTTGGGCGGTGAAGCGTGGCGCGGGCAACGAGGACGGCTCGGCAGCCGCGTTCGGCGCGGTAGCCGTGTCGCTCGATGGCTCTGCGGGTAAAAGCGGAGCCATGTTGGGCAACGGCAACGGCTGGGCGGCGGGTTGGGCGGACTGCTCGGCGCGCGCGGTAGCCAAATGAGCAAAAAGCGGGCCGGCGTTGCTCAAATCGGTGGGGGTGTTCCGATGCGGCATCCGCACGATAAAGCTCACCCGCACCGAACGGGCGAAGATGCGGCTCAGCGTATCGGTGATCTCTTGCTGCAAGCGCCGTTCCAACCAGTCCTTGGCGAACGCATGACGTACCTTGACCACAAATTCGCCGTCTTCATAAGAGACCAGCTCCGCGCCCTTGAGCCATGTCTCAAAGGCTGCGCGGCTGAGCCGTAGCTGAAGCTGGCCGAGTGTGGCGCGCCAAGCGTCTTGTGGGCTGAGCATCGGAACAGGCCTCGAAATATCCCCGTGCACAACGCGCACGGTACTAACGTGCAGGCAAGCACCCCTGCCGGTCGGGCGAAAACGTTATCGGATTTGGCTTTTCTGTTCTTACGCCGTCAGCTTGTGGAGCAGCCACGCTGCGGTAAACTTTTGGGCTGATAGCCGACGGTTGATTCCTCGTTTGAGGACACACCCATTGTAGCAAACTCTGCGATTGAACTCAATCAAAAACACCCCTCCAAACTTTAAAGAATTGCAAATTTTAAGATTCGGCAAAATTCTTTTCACCTTGTGGCGTTCGCGCGCCAGAAAGAGCAACGCTTCAAAAGCAGTTAGTGCCTCCTTAATCCGTATATCTGGGGGGTAAGCCGGTGCGCACACCCCATATTTGCCGTTTTGTGGGTTAAGTGGGAAAAAACACACTTATCCCACCTTAAAAAATTCAGCGCGCGCGAATTTTTTAAGATTGGCGATTGTACGCCCCATCTGTGTAACAAAAGGCCCAAAATGTGCACTTTGGAAACAAGCGTTCTAGGTATGGCGCTATGTACCCCTTGAAAGCCGCCCCCTTACAAAGTCGGCCCTATCCGCCACGCTGCTCTTCGCCGGGCAGTCCGAAGGTGTAGCAACGCTTCTTGACGTCCAGCGCTTCGGCCAAATGAGTTTCGGCGCGTGTATGCCAAGTGGTGAAAATGTCTTTGCTGAAGCTATGCACCAAGCCTAACGCCAGCTCGTCAAAGTCTGTGTTCTCGATATCGGACTGTTGACGCGGCCAACCGTAGCCCCAAGCAAACCAGGAGCGGTCGGAGAAGATCAGGAAGTCGTAGAAGGCTTCGCCGTGCGGATCGTCGCTGAGGAAAACAGCAATGCGTGCGCTGGGCTGCTTGAAGAAAATTTGCGCCACCAGCGCCTCGTCGAGCGGGTTGGGGCGGGCGATGCCCGAAAGTGGTACAAAGATGATGCTCCAATCTTCCACGAACATTTGGAAGGCCTCGCGCCCTTTGGCGTTAGGGTGTGCCAAACGGCGATATTTACCCAATCCGGGCACATCATCGGCTTTCATCTCGTCCAGCACATGTTCTAGCGCGGCAAAAAGGCGTGTGCTGAACTCTTGCAGCGCGCTTTCAAGGGTCTGCCGCTCCTCGGCACGATTGGACATGATCCCTTTCAGCGCTTTACGCAGTTGTTCACGTTCTTCAGCGTCCATAGGAGGTTCTCCTTATATATAGCCGATTCGGGGATACCTTTTACGGAAGGTGTTTCAGCGCTGCCGACAACGGCTAGGCTTTGTCGGCAGCGCCGCGTTGAAGCATTTAGCCGTAGCGTTGCAAAAAGCGGTGCAGCCGTTCCAGCGCCTCTTCGATCTTTTCGTAGGCGGTGGCATAGCTGGCCCGCACAAAGCCCGCGCCGCATTCTCCAAAAGCCGTGCCCGGGATCATGGCGACGTGTTCTTCTTGCAAGAGCTTTTCGGCAAAGGTGTTTTCATCTAAGCCGGAAACGGTGATATTCGGGAAGGCGTAAAACGCCCCCAGAGGCTCAAAGCAGGTCAGCCCCAGCTCGTTAAAGCCGCTCACAATCAACCGACGGCGGCGGTCGTACTCCTGGCGCATCTCCTCGACGGCATCCTCGGCGGCATCCAGTGTTTCGGCCACGGCCATTTGCGCAGTGGTCGGCGCGGACATGATCGTATACTGGTGGATTTTGCGCATGGCCGCGATCACTTCCGCCGGCCCCACTGCGTAGCCCAGCCGCCAGCCGGTCATAGCGTGGCTCTTGCTAAAACCGCTGAGCACCACGGTTCGCGTGCGCATATTGGGCAGCGCGGCAAAATGCGTGTGCGGCACGCCGTAGACCAAACGGTCGTAAATCTCGTCGGAGACGACAAACAAATCGTGCTTTTCGGCGACAGCGGCCACTTCGGCCAGCCGTTCACGGGACATGACCGCGCCGGTGGGGTTGTTGGGATAGCCGATCAGGATGGCTTTGGTTTTGGGCGTAACGGCCTGTTCGATAGCCTGACCGGTCACCTGAAAGGCGTCTTCAACGTGCGTCTCCACGATCACGGGCGTGCCACCAGCAAAAACTACCTCCGGCGCATAGGAGACGAAGCTGGGTTGAGGGATAATCACCTCGTCGCCCGGGTTCAAGATCGCGTTGAGCACCAGATACAGCGCCTCGCTGACGCCCACCGTGACCAAAATCTCGCTGGCCGGATCGTATTCGATGCCATACAAGCGTTTGAGATAACCCACAACGGCTTCGCGGAGTTCCACCGTACCGCTATTGCTGGTGTAGTGGGTATGGCCTTCTTCCAGTGAACGAATGCCCGCCCGCAAGATCACGGATGGGGTGACAAAATCCGGCTCGCCGATGCCCAGCGAGATCACGTCTTCCATCGTGGCGCTGATGTCAAAAAATTTACGGATACCCGAAGGGGGAACAGTTTTTACACGCTCGGAAACAAAGTCTCGCATGGCTTGCGCTCCTGCACGGTAGGGGTAAATAGACACGCTCTAAGTATAGCGCAAAGCTCGTTTTGGAGTTTTCGGGGCATTGGATTGTCGAACAAACCACCATCCAACACAAAAAAGTTATCCACAGCCCTCCAAACCTTGCTTTTTTGTCCCCACCCCTATATCTAGCGTCCATCCACACATCACACCCCCCATATCTGGGTTGAGCCAAGTCGTCAACGACGCTGTAAAGAATACCTGTCAACAATCTTGCACCGCTATCCACACACTGTGGAAAAGCCCTTTTCCCACATAACCCACTGTCCCATATAGCGGGGCAGTCACACAACACTCCCCCCATATCTGGGATCGCCTCAATTTCCGCTCAAAACATCAAAAAAACGCTATCCACAATGTGCATAAACTTTGTGGGTTATGCACAGGGGCTTGTGGAGATGACGATTGGGGGTTGTGGGTTTTGTGTGGGAAATATATGGGGGCGCAAAACGACCCTGCCCCCATATATAGCGTTCTTCGGCCACCTTCCCCGGATGGCGGTGGGTTAAACTATTTTTATGCACATCATGCACAGCCTCTACGGTAACTACGATCTATAAAATGATCTTGATCTATTTGATAGTTATTTTTCAACCGTCGAGCGGGAAACCCGTGCCGTCCCAAAACCATTCCGCAAATAAAGGTGAGCAAAGTAGCGCTTTAGGTTA
>JALSSH010000471.1 GCA_026984385.1 Ardenticatenia bacterium
TGAGGGTGTGTAATGTAATGGGGGCGCTGCCCCCAGTCCCCCGCAAGGGGCGCGAGCGCCCCTTGACCCCGCCGCGCTGCGCGCGGCAGAAGCAGAGGAACGCAAGTAGACGGGGAAAACGCGCTGCTGAGTAACGCTCGCCGTCGGTGGGGCGCGCCGCCGAGCCGCGCGCAGCGCGGCTGACGCGCGGCATCCGCCGCGCGTAGTGCGCCGAAGGCGCACGGGCGGCGCGCCCAGCGGCCCACTCGCCGCAAGCGTCCCCTCGGGCCGGCGAACGCCAATGCTTCTGCTGCCTTGGTGCGCGTGGTATAATGCCGCCGCCACAAAGGAGGGCGGCGTCTATGATCCTGGTGACGGGGGCGAGCGGTTTTGTCGGGCGGCATCTGATCCCTGCGCTGGTTGAAGCAGGGTGGCCGGTGCGGGCGCTTGTACCGCCGCACCGCCGCCGCATGAGCTGGCCGGACGGCGTAGAGGTGACCGTCGGGCGGGTCGGCGACGCGGCGGCCTTGCACCAGGCGATGCAGCGTGTGCACACGGTTTTTCACCTGGCGAGCGCGCAATGGTGGGGCGGACGCCGCGACCTGGAACGGGTGGATGTGGAGGGCACGCGCAACGTGATCGCGGCGGCGCGCGCGGCGCGGATCGGGCGCTTTTACCTGCTGAGCCATTTGGGCGCCGAGCCGTCTTCGGCGTATCCGTTGTTGCGCGTCAAGGGGCAGGTGGAAGCGCTGGTGCGCCATAGCGGGCTGCCGTATACGATCATGCGCTGCGGCGTGCTCTTTGGGCCGGAGGATCGCTTTGTGAACAACTTGGCGATGCTCTTGCGCACCAATCCGCTTTTTTTCTTCCAACCCGGGCAGGGCGAAAGTTTGTTGCACCCGCTTTACATCGGTGACCTGGTGCAAGCGCTGCTCAACAGCTTGGAGCGCATCGCGCTTGTGGACGCGACTGTCGAGATCGGCGGGGCGGAGTATTTGACGTTTAACGAGATGGTGCGAACGGTGATGCGCGTTTCGCGCGCCAAGCGCTTGATCGTGAGCGTGCCGCCCTATGCGTTGCGCGGCGTGACGCGCACGGTGCGGCGCGTGTTGCCGCGCTGGCCGCTCTCGCTCCAATGGTTTGACTTGCTTTCGAGCAATCGCACGACCAAGTTGGGCAATCTCTTTGACTATTGCGATGTGCGACCGGTGCGC
The DNA here is from genome assembly GCA_026984385.1 of Ardenticatenia bacterium. Taxonomy (GTDB): domain Bacteria; phylum Chloroflexota; class Anaerolineae; order Aggregatilineales; family Aggregatilineaceae; genus JALSSH01. The sequence continues at coordinate 1,194 of JALSSH010000471.1, forward strand.
TTTGAAGATACGCTGCTTACGTATATGCCCGGGCGACATTACGGGTTGGAGCTGTTGCGTTTTGTCTTCAGTCCCCCGCGCTACAGCGTCTGAGCGTGGGGGGGGCGCTGCCTATACGCCCCTCACGCAACGCACTAACGCGGGGCGGGCGCGTCCGGACCGATGGGCGGCGTGTAGCGCACGGGGATCGGGTCGCCCACCGCGAAATGCTGCGCCCAAAGCTGTTGATACGTCCCATCGCGCGCCATATCCTGCAAGGTGTAGTTCACCAGCGCGCGGAAGTCCGCGTCGTTGCGCGGCGCGGCAAACGTGATCGGCAGCGCATCGCCGTAGGGCGTTCCCAAGATCGTGACGCTGTTTTCGTACCCCTGGCGCTGCAAGGCCACCAAGCGCAAGTGGTCGCCGAAGATCGCGTCAATGGTGTGCTCAACGGCCAGCGCGTAAAAGGCGTTTTCCTCACGCTGGATCGGGTACGGATCGTTGATGTTGCGCGCTACGCCGAAATACTCCGCCAGCGCCTTGATCTTGTCCGCGTCTAGCGAGTCGTCCGCAAAGTAGCCGATCCACCAGCCCGTGCCCAGCATGTCACCAAAGCCGGTGGTGATCTGCGAGCCGCGCGGTACGGCCAGGCGGTCGGTGGTCAGCGCGTAGGGCTGC
>JALSSH010000472.1 GCA_026984385.1 Ardenticatenia bacterium
GACTCATACGCCGAGCGTCACGCGCACGCCGCGCCCTTCGGCTACGTGGACGCCCAGCCCAAGCGCAACCCCGAGCGCGACGCTCACCTTTACGCCGTATCCCACGCTGACCCCGAGCATTACGCCCTTCGGCGGGGAGCAGACACGCACGCCCTCGGCCAGCGGTTGCCCGATCCCCGAGGGCTGGGTGGCGTACACCGTGCAGCCCGGAGACACGCTCTTTGGCTTGGCACGGCGTTGGGGCACGGGCACGAACGCATTGGCGGAGGCCAACTGCTTGCCCGACCCGGACGCGATCACGGTGGGGCAAATCCTTTACGCGCCGCCCGGCAGCGACATCTCGCCGCGTCCCACTTCGGCGAGCGGGGGCGGGGAGGGCTACACACGCTTCAATTGTGACAACCCCACCGCCACGATCAGCGATCCGCGCGCGGGGGCGGTGCTGCGTGGCACGGTAGGCATTTACGGCACGGCCACGCACCCGAACTTCCAATTCTACCGCCTGCAAATTTCCGGCAGCGAGCAGCCTCAGGACTTCGCTACGCTGGGCGTTTATCGTCAGCAGGTGGTCGAAGGGCAGCTCGGCACGCTGAACACGGCGGCTTTTGCGCCCGGGGACTATTGGTTGCGTTTGACGGTGGTGGACAACACCGCCAACTATCCGCCCGAGTGCACGGTGCGGGTGCGCATTGAGCGCTAGGAGAACGCGATGAGTGAGCTATTGTATGTGATCTACGCTTCTTCCCCCATCGGCACATTGGAGATCACGGGCGCGTCGGATTATGTAACACGGCTGCACCTGTGCGATGAGGTGCACACGCCCACGCCGCTCACGGCGGACGTGCCCGCTGCGCTGCGCCTGGCCGCCGAAGAGTTGCGCGCGTACTTTGCGGGCGATCTGCGCGTGTTCAGCGTGCCGTTGCGCTTGGCGGGCACGCCGTTTCAGCGGGCGGTTTGGGCGGCGTTGCGCGCTATTCCGTTCGGGTTGGTGCGCACGTATGGAGAGATCGCGGCGGCGGTGGGCAATCCACGCGCGGCGCGGGCGGTCGGCATGGCGAATGCGCGCAATCCGGTGGCGGTGATTGTGCCGTGTCATCGGGTGATCGCGGCGGGGGGACGCTTGGGGGGCTATGGCGGCGGCTTGTGGCGCAAGCGTTGGCTTTTGCGCCACGAAGGGCATGATGGGGCGCTGCCCCACACCCCGCAAGGGGCTTTCGCCCCTTGACCCCGCCGCGCTGCGCGCGGCAGGCGCAGGGGGACGTGGGCGGTCGGGGAAGGGGCGCTGCTGCGGAGCGTCCGCCGTCGGGGGCGCGCCGCCCGTGCGCCTTACGGCGCACTACGCGCGGCGAATGCCGCGCGTCAGCCGCGCGCAGCGCGGCTAGGCGGCGCGCCGATCCGCGCACACGCTCGACGGCGGCGAACCGTCGGAAAGACGCCCCGTTCCTCCCCTTGCCAAAGCGCGGGCGCGCGCTACACTTGCCTCGGCGCGATTTTGCGCCCGCACCAATCACACTTGCGGAGAAAGACCTATGCCATTCCGTTTGCGCACCTGGATCGGGCCGATTGTTTTGTTGGTGAGCGTGATGGCGCTTGGTCTGGGCGGGAACGTGGTCGCGGCGCTGCAAGCAACTTCCACGCCGATCCCGACTAACACGCCGCGCCCCACCTTCACGCCGAGCGCAACGCCTTTGCCGACCAACACGCCACGCCCGACCTTCACCTCTTCGCCGACCGTCACGCCCAGCGCCACGCCGACCGCGACGGCTACGCCCATCCCCGTTTTGCCCACGCCGACGTTGTACTATCCGCCGAACTACAGCAGCGACCGTCCGCAGCCGACCGCCATTC
>JALSSH010000473.1 GCA_026984385.1 Ardenticatenia bacterium
GGACACGAACTTACACAATATTCGGCAGGGTTCTACACGCACTCGCCCCGTCTGATGATCCATTACGACGTGCAACTGTTCGAAGAGTCCGCTCGCCAAGCGCTTAATAGTGAAACTGACGCTCCGACATTGTGGTATAACGCGGTGAAGCTCTATCGTTCGGATTTTCTCCCTAAGCTGGACTTGCCCTGGATCAGAGAGCGGCGCGCGGCTTTACGCCAGCAATACGCCCAAGTCTTAATTAATCTGGGAAGATACCATAGGGGAAACAACGATTTGGAGCAAGCGTTAGGTTATCTGTTGCGAGCGTTGCGCGTTAAGCCGGATTGGGAAGATGTGCATCAAGACGTGATGTTGCTCTATCACCAAATGGGACGCAAAGACGACGCCATCGCCCAATATCGTCAGTTGGAAAAAACGCTCAAACGCATGTTCGGCATTCAGCCTTCCAAAGATACACAGCGGCTTTTGCAAATCATCTCTGCAACTTAGCTTGGCTTAGGAGCGAGCTAAAAAGGTTGCAGCATGGCCGCGAAAGCGCCTCGAAACAAACCGCAGCCGCGCGAGATCGTGCGTCAGGTGACCGACGGGCCGTATACGCTCACCGTCACCGTGACGCGCGACGCGCGGCTGCGCAAGTCGGTCCGCTGGACGGTGCACGAGCAGGAAATCCGCGTGCGTGCTCCCCAGCGCTTGAGCGCGCGCGATTTGGACGATGTGTTGGACGACATCATCGCCCAGGTCTTGCGCCAACGTGCACGCGCCCGCAAGCAAAACGACGCCGAGCTGGAAGCGCGCGCCCGCGCGCTGAACCGCCGCTATTTCAACGGCGAGCTGCAATGGCACACCATCCGCTGGGTCACCAACATGAAGCGCCGTCTGGGGAGCTGCACACACGGCGGCGCAACCGACGGCGATATCCGCCTCAGCGCGCGCATCAAGCACTGGCCGCGCTATGTGGTGGACTATGTGCTCGCCCATGAGCTGGTACACCGCAAATACCCCAACCACAGCGCCGAGTTTTGGGCGTACTTGGCCCGCTATCCGCACACCGAGCGGGCGCGCGGCTTTATCGAGGGCGTGGCCTTTGCCGAAGGCGACGACCCCGACGCCCTGATCTGATCTCCTAGCGCGCCGTTGGCCCCTCAATCGGCCCCAAATCCACCGCTGCCCCCTGAACGCGCGGCTGCCCGAAAAGGTCAAAGGGCGGCAACGGCACGGCGTCCGTGCCCGCGTCGAGCAGCGCGCTTTCCGCCCCCCAACGATAGTCGCCCGCCTGTGGCGCGAAGAAGGCCGCCTCTGCGCCAAAGGGCAAGTTCCCCTCGCCCGCGCCGCGTGTTTCCAGCGCGCTTAGCGGCTGGGCCGTTTCTCCCACGCTAAGATCGCTCCACTCCAGCTCGATCCCATTCGTGGAGCGCGTTAACAGCGAGTGCGAAACGCGCAGCTCCATTGTGGGCGCGACCCAGATCGCGCCGGAATTCTCGTAAAAAACGCTGTTGACGATCTCCATGCTGCCGCCCTGGTCGGCGGTGTCGTAGGCGGCGGTCATGGCGTAGGCGCTCAGCCCCCAAGCATGTCGCGCGACCAATGTGTTGAGGATGCGGTAGCGGCCCGCTTCAAAAACCAGCGCGGCGTCGGCGTCCGTGTTGTAAACCAGCGCGTTGATCACGTCCCCGCCGTGCCAAATTTTGATCCCGTTGCGCGCCACGTCGTGCACCAGCGCGTTAGCCACCACACCCGTCCCCGTCTTGAGGTCGATCCCGTCCCCGGGCGCGCCCGCCACCTCCACGTTAAAAAGCACGATGTTCTCGCCGCTTTCCAGCGCGATAGCGTCGTTGGCCGTCTCGT
>JALSSH010000474.1 GCA_026984385.1 Ardenticatenia bacterium
TTGTTCCGCTGTTAAGTTAAGTTTGAGAGAAGCTGGCATGGCTTTTTCACCTCCTCCTCTCATTTTACCTCTTTACCGTATTAATTTGTTAAGCTACATAAGCCGCGCGTCAGCCGCGCGCAGCGCGGCTCGGCGGCGCGCCCAGCGGCCCACTCGCCGCAAACGCTCATTCGGGCCGGCGAGCGTCCACGCCCCAGTCCCAACACGCGGCGATCACTTCCGCGTCCAAGTCCAGCGTCTTAAAAAGCGTGGAAAAGCCGCGCGCGTTCGCCTGCGGGCAGATACGCCGTGCCGTGCCGCGATACTCGATATTGAAAACGGCCTTGTCCGCCTCGATGAAGGGGGTCAGTGTGTCGCAGTCACGGTATTGGAAGCACTCCTCGTTCACTTGGAAGTCGAACACATCGACCAAGTCCTCAATTTGCCCCAAGTCGTTCTTCAGCGCCACGCTCAGCCCGCGCGTGTGAGCTTGTTCGGCCAGCCACAGATTGAACGCCAACTGATCCTCATACGTCAGCGGGAAGCCGCTTTCGTTCTCGTAGCCCTCCACGTTGTCCGGATCGACGCCGTCGCACCCTTTTTCGACGGCCAAGTCCAGCCGCGCCTCCATGATCGGGCCGAGCAAGTCCAGGCGGCGGATGTCCAACCACCATTCCCCCTCCCAGCCCTCATACTCCGCGCCGATCACTTCCGCAGGGAAGGCATCCACGTCCGGACGCCAGTCCTCGAAGCTGCCCGCGCTGAAGTAGCAGATCACGACGCGCCCGTCCGCGTGCAGTGCGTCGATCACTTCTTGCGGCGCGTCGAAAAGGTCAATGTCGTACATCGCCACATCAAAGGACGTGTCAATCCGCTCGTTGTGGCTGAGCTGAATTTGCCAGCTTGTGCCCGGGGTCGGCTGCCAAACCGAGGGCGGCTCATCGTCTTGAGCGGCACTCGGCCAGGCGGTCACGGCCAAGGCCAACACCCATAGCAAAACGCCCCATTTGCGCATCGCTCACTCTCCCTCGTAAGCGTCCGGCGGCCAGACTACGCGCAGCCCGACGGTCGGGTAACCCTGGTCCGGCTCGCGTGCCTCGCGGTAGGCGGTGTGCACGCGCGGAGCGGGGTCGTTCCACGAGCCGCCACGCACCGTGCGCCCGCTCCCAGCCGACGGCCCAACCGGGTCCAACGCGCCCGCTTCGGCGTCCGCGTAGAGCGCAGCGGCGAACCGGTCCGCCGTCCACTCCCAGACGTTGCCCGCCATATCCGCCGCGCCCACCCACGAATCGCCGTCACGGTGCGTGGCGACGGCGGCTAACCCGCCACAGCCGCGCGTGTTGGCCCGCGCGCAGCTTGGCTCGTCCGCGCCCCAGGGATAGGGCCAACTTTCCGGTCCGCGCGCCGCATACTCCCATTGTGCCTCGCTCGGCAGCGCCCCGCCGACCCAGTCCGCGAACGCTCGCGCCTGCTCCCAGCTTAAGCCGACCACCGGCGCGCTTGCCAACGTCGGATCGTCGTAGGCGGTGCGCTCAGCGGGCGGGCTGCAGACGCCCGCCGCCACACACTCGGCATATTGCGCGTTGGTGACCTCGGTCTCGCCCAGCCAAAAAGCGCTCACGCAAAGCTCCTTGCCGTCTTCTGCTAGCGGAGCGCCCAGCGCCAGCGCGCCCGCGTAAAAACAGCCTCCCGGCACATACACCGCCGCCAGGCCCGCGATCTCCCGCCGCACGGGTGACCAATCCGCGTTCGGCGCGCCAACGGCCAACGGTGGCGCGTCCGCAGACGGCAGCTCGCCCAGCGGGACGATCTCGTCCGCAGGCGGCGGAGCGACCTCGTCTTGAGCGCTCGTCTCGTCTTGGGGGGG
>JALSSH010000475.1 GCA_026984385.1 Ardenticatenia bacterium
TTGACCCGCAAAATCAGCTTCTCCCCAACGTGGTGCGCTGGCTGATGGTGGCACGGCAAGGTGACCATTGGGAAACGACGCAAGAAACCGCCTGGGCGGTGATGGCGCTGGCCGAGTGGATGGTGCTCACCGACGAGCTGCACCCGAGCTACACGTTCGCAGTGGCGCTCAACGGCGAGAAAGTCGCGTTGGCAGACGACACCGCCACGCCCCAGAACGTGCGTGAACGCGAGGAGCTGACGTTCCAGGTGGCGGACTTGCTGCGCGGCCAGGCCAATCGCTTGACGGTCAGCCGCACGGAAGGCGAGGGCAATCTCTACTACACCGCCCATCTGCGCGCTTATCTGCCTGTGAGCGAAGTTCAGCCGCTGGATCGCGGGGTGATCGTGCGGCGCACCTACACGTTGGCCGACGACGCGGACGAAACGCCGATCACGGCGGCGCAGGTGGGGCAAACGGTGCGCGTGACGCTGACGCTGATCGTGCCGAACGCGATGCACTACGTGGTGGTGGAAGACCCGCTGCCTGCCGGTGCGGACGCGGTCAACCCGCAGTTGTTGACCGAAAGCCAGGTCCGCACACAGCCGCGCATCACGCGCGAACAGCCGTTGAGCAGCGGTTGGGGCTGGTGGTACTTTTCGACGGTGGAGATGCGCGACGAAAAGGTGGTTTTCTACGCGCCTTACCTGCCCGCCGGCACTTACGAGTTGACCTATATCTTGCGCCCGTCGCTTGCCGGGGTGTATAACGTGATCCCGCCGACCGCGCAGGAGTTCTACTTCCCTGAGGTGTACGGACGCGGGGCGGGCGTGCTCTTCACGATCACGGACGCAGAGGAACGGTAAAGCTCGCTGGCTCGGCGAACGTGTGTGTGGCGTGGGCGCAGGGGCGCGCCGCCGTGCGCTGAAAAGCGCACTACGCGCGGCTCTGCCGCGCGTCGGGGCGAGCTTTCGCTCGCCCCAGGCGGCGCGCCCCGTCCCCGACCGCACGCGCTCCCCTGCCTATCGCTCACTGGGGCGGGCGGAAAATCTCATCGGCGACCCGCCCCCACACTATTCACGGAGAGAGACCTATGGGCATTTTGGGACATGCGGCCAATGTACGGGAAATCCCCGCAACGATTCTGTTGCCCGGCTTCATGGCCGAAGGCACGCTACAAGTGCGCGGGATGTTGCAAACGTACATCAACGACGAGCAACGCCCCGTCCTCTCGCTATACGATGCTTCGCTTTACGGCTTGGAGCAAGGCAACCCGGCGCGGAGCGTGCGCGTGCCGGAGCTTTTCTTGCGCAAATCCGCCTGCCAGGTGATCGCGTTTCAGGAAATGTTCTCCCAGGAGGACGTCGGCCTCAAGCCGCGCTCGGAACGCTTGGCCGCTTACACTTCCCATTACGTGATCCAGGGCAATTTTCATCTGGGCACGGATGCGCTAATCGGCGATTTTATCGAGGCGGCCAAGAGCTGGTTTATCAACGTGACGGAAGCGGCCTTCTTCACGCTCTTTACGGCGCAGGCGGGCATTCTTTCCGACGCGCCGTTGGTCTTTTTGCACCGCGACGCCGTGCGAATGCACCACGCGCTCTAGCCGCGCCGCCATGCGCGCAGCGCCGCCAGCACGCGCGGCATGGCGCGCTCGTAAACCCAATAGAGCGCCGAACGTGGGGCGTAGTCCCACGCGCCGATATGGCGCACCACACGCCCGCCGAAGCCGTCCTTGAAACGGTACACGCCCCACATCGGGTCCTCTTCGCAAAACGAGTTCGGCGCGCCCCAAAAGTCATACGTCGGGTAGCCGTGCGCCTTCGCCCAACGGATCGCGGCCCATTGCAGCGCGTAGGTGGGCATT